>CAZZJE010000073.1:0-9916 GCA_964654295.1 uncultured bacterium
GCCCTTTTCATGGTAAGTCTTTTAATTTTTAAGGAAAAAACGTCTAAACTATAGACGCCTCGACAAGTCGAGGCGAGCAAAAAAGCGGCGACAAGTCGCCGCACTCCATATATTCTTTAGCCCCAGTTTTTTAAATCAAAAACACAGAAAGATTGTGCATCAATCTAATTTTTAAAAAACCTGGATAAGGCTAAGGCCTCGGCCTCTTCGCGGCCTAGCGACACGCTCAGTTACTAAAATTTCCTCTGCACAACTTGAATTTTGCAATTACCTCTAAAGCCTTCGCTACTTTTAGGACTGTTTTAAGAATCTGCGTACGGTTTCGACAATGAGCTGAGTGTTGGAATCGATTTCGATATTTAGCCTCGAGCCAATCTCTTTTTGTCCCAAGGTTGTTCTTTTAAGCGTTTCGGGAATGAGTTGGATAGTGAATATTGCATTAGGCATTGTATCGACAATCGTCAAGCTGACCCCATCGACAGCGATATAGCCTTTGGGTTGAATGTAAACCATCCATTCGTTTGGTACCTGCAGTGTGATCTGCTGAGAAAATGTACCAGATTGACGACTGAGAAGAGTTGCCATCCCATAGATATGACCAGACAGCAGATGTCCGCCAATCTCATCGCCTACTTTTAAGGCTCGCTCAACATGAACCAGATCTTTAGGCTTAAGTGAACCTAAGTTTGTTTTGGCCAAAGTCTCTGGAATGAGATCGAAGGAGACAATACCCGATTCAATTGCAACGACAGTCAGACAGGCACCATTAATGGCAACACTAGCGCCGATTTCTAAGCCATGGCTCCACTCTGTAGGGATGGCGATAGAAAGGCGTGTGATGTCTATTGAAGGTGCGGAGGTAACGACCTCCGCACAACCTAAGACGATGCCTGTAAACATGCCTATTCGCTTAGTTCTGGTTCTTCGTCGCTGCTTTCGCCGCGGATGGCTGGCACTACACCAGGTCCTTTTTCGCGATAAGCGGTACGAATTAAGTTTTCAATCTCTTCTAAAAGAGTTGCATTATTACGCAACTGCTCACGGACAGCTTCACGGCCTTGCCCTAAACGCTGGCCTTTATAGCTAAACCAGGCACCTTTTTTATCGATCAGGTTAAATGCAAGAGCCATATCAATCGCAGAGCCAGTGCGAGAGATGCCTTCGTCGAAGAGAATATCAAACTCAGCAACTTTAAACGGAGGTGACATCTTATTCTTAGCAACTTTTACTTTCACGCGGTTACCGATCTCTTCAGTTCCGTTTTTGATTCCACCAGTACGACGGATATCGAGACGAATAGATGAGTAGAATTTAAGTGCGCGACCACCCGTTGTTGTCTCGGGACTGCCATACATCACTCCAATCTTTTCACGGATCTGGTTGATAAAAATAGCGCAGGTGTTGCTACGAGAAAGAGCAGCGGTTAATTTACGAAGCGCTTGAGACATCATACGCGCTTGTAAGCCAACGAAGGTATCTCCAATTTCGCCTTCTAGCTCAGACTTTGGCACTAAAGCAGCGACGGAGTCGATGACGATGACATCGACAGCGTTGGAGCGAGCAAGCATCTCGGCAATATTGAGAGCCTCTTCTCCACTATCTGGCTGAGAGATCATCAGATCATCTAAGTTGACACCGATCTTAGCAGCATAAGATGGATCGACAGCATGCTCAGCATCGATATAAGCGGCTAGTCCGCCATTGCGTTGCGCATTGGCAACGATATGGAGTGCAAGAGTGGACTTACCAGATGATTCAGGGCCATAGATTTCGACGACTCGTCCACGAGGAACGCCGCCGATACCAAGGGCGATATCGAGGGATAAAGCACCTGTGCTAATTGTGCTAACAGGACGTTGAGAAGACTCTTTTCCCAATGACATAATAGCGCCGTCGCCAAATTGCTTACGGATGTGACTGACGGCAGCCTCTAACGCCTTTCGGCGCTCTTGATCTTGTGTTTGCGACATGACGCAATTTCCTCCTCAAAGATTACGGAATCAACTCTAAAAGCATACTTGATTAGCGATAAATGGTAAAGAATGAACGAACTAAGAAATAAGAAGAAAAATAAAGATATACAAATGGGTTGTAGGGTATCTGAGAGAAGGAATTATGCAACTAAAATTTTGTCGTGATAGTGTAAATTCTTTTATTGAATTTTTTTGCTTGAGAAGAGGAGAAAGGGAGCCATCAAAAAGGCCACGGCTCCCTATACAAAATTAGCTTCCGCAGCTGACACAACCCTCCTCTAAGCGACAGACGAGCTCGGATTCGCTTGGAGAGTTTGCCTGGCTATAATCCACCGTAAATTTAATTGCTTCTGCAGCCGCTTTAATCCTTAGATAATAGAGACCGGTTTTGAGTCCTCTTTTCCAGCTATAAAAATGCATCGAGCTCAATTTGGCAAACGTGGGCTGTTCGATGAAAAGGCTCATGGATTGAGACTGGCAGATATAGGGCGCGCGATCTGCCGCTTGGTCGATGAGCTCTTTCTGCTTGATCTCCCAAGCTGTTTTGTAGAGCTCTTTAATCTTACCAGGAATTTCAGGAATCGATTGAATCGAGCCGTTATAGGCTAATAGCTTCTGTTTCATCCGTTCGTTCCAGAGATCTAACTTCATCAAATCCATTAAGAGTTGACGGTTGACTACAATAAATTCACCGGATAGGACCCGGCGGGTAAAGAGGTTTGTGGTGTAAGGTTCGATACTTTCGCTATTTCCAAGAATCTGAGAGGTGGAGGCTGTAGGCATGAGTGCAATGAGCAGCGAGTTTCTGACGCCATGTTGAGCGACTTGCTTCTTCAGCTCACTCCAGTTCCATAGATCGCTAGGCTCTACTCCCCAGAGATCATATTGAAAGATGCCTTGAGAGATTGGAGAGCCTTCATAGGAGGGATGCACCCCTTTTTCTTTTGCTAACTCCATGGAAGCTGTCATTGCAGCAAAATAGAGTGTTTCAAAGATTTGACGGTTTAGCTCTTTGGCTTTTTGACTATCAAATGGGTAGCGCATCAGCTGATAGGTGTCTGCCAACCCTTGCACACCTATCCCAATCGGACGATGGCGAAAATTGGAACGTTCTGCTTCTATCACTGGATACTTGTTTCGATCAATGATCAGGTCTAAGTTACGCGTTATGACTTTAGTGACAGCAGAGAGCTTTTTAAAATCGAATCCATCTTCTGTTACAAAGCGTGGGAGGGCTATGGAAGCTAGATTGCAGACGGCAGTTTCATCTGGTGCCGTATATTCGACAATTTCTGTGCAGAGGTTACTGGAAGAGATGGTTCCTAGGTGCTGCTGGTTGGACTTGCTATTACAGGCATCTTTAAAGAGTAGGTAAGGGGTCCCTGTTTCGATTTGAGATTCTAAAATACGAAACCAGATCTCCTGGGCTCGCAGCTGCTTTCGTGCCCGACCCTCTTGCTCATATTGCGTGTAAAGCTTTTCAAATCTCTCTCCCCAGCAGCTTTCCAGTCCCGGAGCTTCATTGGGGCAAAAGAGTGACCAGACTCCATTCTCTTCGACTCGCTGCATAAAGAGATCAGGAATCCAAAGAGCCGTGAACAGATCGCGGGCGCGCTGCTCCTCTTTTCCATGGTTTTTGCGGATGTCTAAAAAATCCATGAGATCGGCATGCCAGGGTTCAAGATACATAGCAAACGAGCCTTTGCGCTTGCCTCCTCCCTGGTCGACATAGCGAGCTGTGTCGTTGAAGACGCGCAGCATGGGTAAGATGCCGTTGGAGATACCGCCTGTCCCACGAATGTATGAGCCTGTGGCTCTGACTTTATGAATAGCAACGCCAATGCCTCCAGCAGACTGGGAGATTTGAGCACAAGCTTTCAAGGTGTCAAAGATCCCCTCGATGCTATCCTCTTTCATCTGTAGCAAAAAGCAGGAGGACATTTGGGGGTTAGGTGTTCCCGCGTTAAAAAGAGTGGGAGTGGCATGAGTGAACCAGCGCTGGCTGAGGAGTTCATAAGTTTCGATGGCTCGTTTGATATCGGTACCATGAATTCCTAAGGCGACGCGCATTAACAGCTGTTGCGGGCGCTCAGCTGGCTTGCCATCTAGACGTAAGAGGTATGAGCGTTCTAACGTTTTAAAGCCAAAATAGTCATAGTCAAAGTCGCGCTTGTAATCAATCGCCTGGTTTAGCTGTTCGGCATATTTTTGAGATAAGCGAAAGAGTTCTTCGGAGACGAGTGGGGCTGGTTGTTGAGTTTTGGGATCTTTGTAGTGGTAAAAATGGCGGACCGCTTCGGAAAAGAGGTGGGTTGTATTTTTGTGTAGGTTAGAGACGGCAAGGCGAGCTGCTAGTAGGGCAAAATCGGGGTGGCGAGTTGTCATGCTGGCTGCCGTCTCGGCAGCCAGATGATCCAATTCTGTCGTCGTCACACCATCATACAGGCCTTCAATCACCCGTTTAGCTATAATCACTGGATCGATGTAGGCGACATCTAATCCATCGCATAAGCGGCTGATACGGCTTGTAATTTTATCAAATTGAACAGCTTCTTTGCGTCCATCTCGCTTGATAACTTGCATTGAACTTCTCCTTAAAACTCTTCTGCCAATGAAAAAAGCGCCTCTTCTTTGTTCGTTCCAACACCTGCTTTTTGATAATCGGCTACGCGACGTTCAAAAAAGTTGGTTTTACCAGGCATGGAGATGAGATCCATGAAGTCGAAGGGGTTGGTTGCTTGGAAGATTTTAGAAATGCCTAAAGCTGTTAAAAGCCGATCAGCGACATATTCAATATATTGACACATTAAGTCGGCATTCATCCCAATGAGGCGGACTGGCAAGGCATCGCGCACAAACTCTTTTTCAATCTCTACAGCATGTGAAATGATGTGCTGAACAGTTTCAGGAAGTAGGGGATAATTGAGCTCTCGATAGAGATGGCAGGCAAAGTCACAGTGCAGCCCTTCATCTCGAGAGATCAGCTCATTGGCAAAGCTTAGCCCTGGCATCAAGCCACGTTTTTTCAGCCAGAAGATGGAGCAGAAGCTTCCAGAAAAGAAGATACCCTCCACAGCTGCAAAAGCAATGAGGCGCTCTGGAAAACTACCTTGTGAGATCCAGCGTAAAGCCCACTCTGCCTTCTTCTTGACGCAAGGCACTGTTTCAATTGCATGGAAAAGATGCTCTTTTTCTGCCTGATCCTTGATATAGGTGTCGATTAGGAGCGAATAGGCTTCCGAATGGATATTTTCTATCATAATCTGAAACCCATAGAAGCAGCGCGCTTCCGGATATTGCACTTCACTCATAAAATGAACAGCTAAGTTTTCATTGACGATGCCGTCGCTGGCTGCGAAGAAGGCTAAAATATGCTTAATAAAGTGGCGCTCATCTGCATTTAAACGCTGATTCCAGTCGAGCAAATCTGCTGTCAAATCAATCTCTTCAGCGGTCCAAAAGCTTGCTTCCGCCTGCTTGTACATCTCCCATAGTTTGGGATGTTGAATGGGAAAGAGAACAAAACGATGGGGATTTTCTTCTAAAATAGGTTCAATTTTTTGGCTCATTAAGTCGCTCCATTTAGAGAGTCAAAAAAGACAATCTGCCCTCCTATTTGTTGAAATGGGAGGGTTCCTCTGGAGACAAAAGGGAAAGTAGAGAGATAGAGTGCGTCTGTGGGGCAGAGCTCTATATGGTGGCTTATAACAAAGGTAGAGTCATCCATTCTCTTTTTCCCATCCTGTCTTAGTACGAGACAGTTCCTACAGCGATATTAGCGACTGTAGGCGATGAGGCTATTTTGAGCAGGTCTTCTGACTCCGAGATCTTCCTAGTTGCTCTGCCTTCCCGTAAACCAATACAGTGGCATTTTAGGAGCTTTCGTCACTCGTTACAGCGGCGCTACCGTACAGGATTTTCACCCGTTTCCCTATTCTCCCCAAACCGTAGCAAGGGGCACTCAAAATGCAGGGTTAATTAGATGATGAGACCAGAGCATCTTTAACCTGTGGCAAAGTGTATACTTACTCAGTCACTTGGCGTCAAGTGTAACAGTTTTTTGAATTTGTAAATGATTGAGAATGAGGGTTGAAAGTTAATAAATTTAGCTTTTATTAACTTTGGGGACGCGGTAGCAAGTTCCAAAGCACTCCTAAGAAAAACAGAGGAATACCGACAGAGAAACAGAGTAAACCTGGGATCACTAACACAGAGACAGAGGAAGATAAACCTAAGCAAACAAAAGATAAAAGAGTCAAACTTCCTCCTCCTATTAAGGGAGTAAGAGTATGATTAAATAGCCGTTTCCATAAGCTTACTTTCTCTTTTGTCAAATTCAGAGGTTGCAGCCTTGATTCATGGAAGCCTTCATTTTCTAGCGAGCTCTCTTGGGGAATGACTTCGGCAAAATTTGGGGTCTCTAAAGATTCAGGATCTTGTAAATTTTCAGAGAGAGTCGCTCCATCTGCTAAGGGAAAGCTTCTATTCATCTGTACATTAAAAGCAGAGGCTGGGACTTCTAAGCCGTTAACGCTACTTGTCAAAGAGGTAAACTGGAAAGGGTAAACAGATTGCTGTAGAGGCTGTAGAGTTTGTAAGGGAGCAAATGAAGGCTGTACATTTTGTTGAGGAATCCGAGTTGTTTGTGGTTGGTCATTCTCCAATAAGTTTCTTCTTGAGGGAAGAAAGTATGAGGAAGAGAGCGATTGGTTGTTAAATGGAGTGGATCGTGATCGAGGAGAGAGGAGGGAAGGGGGCAGCGAGGCAAACAGGCTATGAGGTCCGGACAAGGAGTTTCTAAGGGATGCTTGACTTGCTAAAACTAATGAGCGAGGCATAATTGCACTGATGCTATCAATGATCCCTTGAACCTGTTCTCTTTTGCAGGAAAAGGGCCTGTCGGCGCCTCTTGGAAGCTGATTATAGATAAAGGTGATTTTTTTCATCAATTTTTGTGCTTCTTCATTCGGAACAGAGATTGAAGGATTGGAAGCTTTATTGATTTCTAATAGCTGTGGTTTAATTCGTTCATAAAGAGCTTTTACTTTCTCACAGGCCTTAATGCACTTATTTAAGTGTGTGACTTCTTTTTCAAAATTAGAGTTTTCAAACGCATATAGCTGTCTGCCATTAACCGTGCGTGATGAGAGACGACTCTCTAATCGGTTTTTCTGCGCCATAAATAGACATTTGCTCTCTGTACAAAAGCTATTTAGAGGAACTTCTGAGTTTATAAGGCCTTGAACGAACGACATACTAACTGATAGGTTTTCTTAATGAAAAATAAACTTATTTAAAACGAATGTGGATTTTAATTAAATTTTATTAATTCTGTATAAAGAAAATCTGGCTTTCGATTTTTTTATGTAGTTCTTACAGTTTAGATGATAGAGAATAAATATGAAAGGTTTTAAAAAAAGAATTTGTAATCGGAAAAGTGAGGAGGCTATTTTTGGAGCTTTTTGAAATGGAACCACTCGAATAGATAGGGGGCATAATTTAATCCAACGTTTCTAACCTCTGAGGCTAAGTCCCACCATTCTTTAAATTTACAGGAAATTGGATTTTTTCCTTCGAAGACCTCTTTAGGAACAGTGAGATGGGCCTTGATAGAAGTGTTTACGATAAGCATTAATAGATTAAGCTGGATTAGAGAGAAGCCGAAATCATTCGCTTTTTGAGCATTGATGAGAACAATTTTACTCCAATCAAATTTCACGTCACCTAATTGCGGGCATTTTATCTCCTTAAAAAGAGTTTGGGCAAGCTTATTAATTCGATTACAGACTGCTTCAGTTTTATTTAAACAAGTATATTTTTTATTTAGTCGATTTAGCTCACAGCTAACAATATTGGGTTTTTGCAATCTTGAACTAACCAGCTCTTTTTCGTTGTGTAATAGCTGTAACGCATGTGAATAAAAGCGTTCGATTTTATCTTTTAAATTAGCAAGATTTCTATATTCAATTGTAAAGTCTGGGACATCTTTTAGCAAATCTTGAAGGGTTTCATACTTCGACAGATCAACTTTGTTTGAAGCCGCTTTAGGAGCTGCTTTAGGTAGTAACTGATTTGATAAAAGTTCAGCTGAGCTGGGTTGGATGCTCATAAATAATCCATGTTAGTTCCTGAAAACCTTAATATTGCAGCAGTAATATTAAGTGATTATAAAGATTTTCAGGAAGGAATTAATCAAGTTGAGGCTTACTTTCAGCGTAATTTACCCGTTTTATAAAATTTCCTTCACGATCATGCATTGTAGCAACGCCTGCCCCATCACGAATAAAGCTCACGGCGTACCTCTCTCCCTTGCGATAATACTCTCCTTTAATTAACCGATCTTGGTCATATTCTTCAATTAACATCAAATTGCCGTCGGCATACCAAGCTGTTAAAATTCCGTTTTTCATGTTATTGGTCATCTCTCTCTGGCTCTCCTGTGTGCCATCTGGATACCAAGTGCGTACCCACCCTTGAATCTTGCCTTCAAACCAGTTGATAAATAGGCGCGGCTGCGTGGTGTGTCCTTTGCCGGGCAATTCAAAATAATAGGTCTCTTCGCCATGTTTGACACCATTTTTAATGTGATAGCGCAGTCCTACTTTTCCAAATTTATCAAAACAGAGAATCTCTCCCTCTGGAATTCCATGTTTATAGGTCTGCAGTTCTGCAACCTGCTCGCTGTCGAATATGGCTCGCTGGCCCTCTCCCTCTTCGATCACAGCGATTAAATCGCCCTTACGATTAAAATAGGAGCCTTTAATTAATAAACCCTCTTGAAAGCACTCTTCGGAAGCCTGCTGCTGGCTATTCCAATAACGGACAGTTGGTCCCTGCTTAATCCCTTTTACATAAAAGCCACGTTCAAGCAGCTCACCGGTGTCACAAAAAATCTCAACGCAGCCATTTAATTGGTTTTTATCAAACGGTAAGATTTTCCAGATTTGTCCATTTGGATGGTAGTAGTAGGAGTGGCCTTGCAGCTCGCCGTTGCAATAGGGAATTTGAGCGAGGATATTGCCGCAATCGTCCCAGACATAATTCATTCCATCAAAAATCCAGGTTGCCTTCGCACGGTCATTAAGGTCAGCTAAGCCTCCTAACACATGGGCAGAGACCTTTAAGCTTCCATTTGCATGCCACTCCCAATAGTTTCCTAAGGCGCGGTTATCCACGATTTCAACATGCTGCTCAGGATGGCCATTTTCGTGATATTGAGTTAAATAGGAGCGGACAACACCATTAGAGTCGCGTTTGTAGACTCTTAAAACCTGTTGATAGGGCTGGCTGCTGAAGAAATTAATCTGTTCAAACTGTTTTAATCGTTCCGGATTATTAATCGTTTCATTCATTCCGCTCCGATCCTTGATGGTAATGGAGCTGAGGGGAGGGGTGCTGGGAGTCGATTTCCAATATGTGGCTGCCTGGATGGGTGATGAGGAAAAGATCAAAAAGAGTAGGAGGCAGAGCCTGCGTGCAAAGGGATCATATTTCATGGGTTATACTCGCGCTTCAACAGTTTCATGTTGAGTAAAAAGAGATCATTGTCCTCATTTTGACTCTTTTTGTCCAATCGGAAGTCTAAGACAAGGAGTTGGGGACGATTTTCGGGAGGTTTCCAATTTCCAATAGCAACCCCTTCTATGTTTGTCAGGATATGTTTTAGATCTTCAATATTAACTTCGACTGGATGCGCCAAAGTCTCTGTGACCTCTTGAAAATAGGGGCCTTTGATGACATTGCCTTCAATAAACACCAGTTTATTGGTATTTCCTGTGAGAAACTCCAATCTTCTTTTAGATGAGTCATCGCCTGTATATTGAGAGCTATTGATTAAACGTTTGAGCCCTTCGATTTCTGGATGCAAAAAGGTCATCGTTTCTAGCACTTTATCGATGTAGAAGGGATCTGCATTGCGAAAAGTTTCTCGCGTGGCCAAGTTG
>CAZZJE010000074.1:0-9907 GCA_964654295.1 uncultured bacterium
TGTGACTTGTCACCGCTTTTTGCTCATCTCGACTTGTCGAGATGTTTATATGCCGGATATGATTAACTGCCCCCTATTAACGCCTCGACAAGTCGCCGCACTCCAGAAAAAGAACACCTAAGTTCAGTGTAACTTTTGTTCATAACCCCACCTTTTACTGTTTATAACTCTCTCCCCTTCTGATGACAATTTTCCTTCTTGTCTAAAACTTGGCACTTATTGACAATCTATCAACAAGTTACAAACAACCACCTTCCCAGGAAAAAAGCCACCTTATTAACATTTCCACAGGATATGAAGAGAAAGATAAAAGAGAGTTAATATAAGTTTATCTTCTTTGCTTCGCTTAAATTGTTTAAAACTCAAAGACTCGATCAGAAGGAATACAACAGATGCAACGCATCGTTATCAAAATAGGCAGTAGCAGCTTGACAGAGGGATCAGCTCGGCTCTCCCGACGCGCCATGCTCAACTTCGCCCAACAAATTGCCGCCCTCCATCAGCAAAAGCGACAAATTGTCCTCATCTCATCAGGAGCCGTTGCTGCAGGCAAAGAGTCACTTCACCGTTTAGCAGGAGAAAATCTACTTCCTACCAAACAGATGTTCGCTTCTGTCGGGCAAGTATTGTTAATGCAAACATGGGCTGATTTATTCGCTATCTTTGGAATCCAAGTCGGACAAATTCTGCTGACACGCAGCGACTTTGCCAACCGCAGGCGTTACTTAAATATTCGAGATACTCTTCAATCGCTTCTTTCACACGGATTGATCCCGATCATCAATGAAAATGACACCGTGGCTATGACTGAAAACCGGGTAGGCAACAATGATAAATTAGCAGCTTTAGCTGCAAACCTGATTGCTGCTGACCTTTTGGTCCTATTAACAGATCAGCAAGGCCTCTATACGGCCAATCCACAAACGGATCCACAAGCAACCCTAATTTCGCATATCTCCAAAATTGATTCTCAAGTATACGCTTACGCTGGAAAAGGAGCTGGAACATTAGGAACTGGTGGTATGCTTACAAAGATTGAAGCTGCCGAAGTAGCGACACAAAGTGGTGTCCCCACAATCGTAGCCTCAGCACAAGCACCCAATGTGTTGCAGCGTCTCGTTTCTGGAGAGGAGATCGGTACTTGTTTTGCTTCACAAATAAGCTTAAGAGAGAGTCGCAAGCGCTGGCTGCTTTCTGAAAGCCCTCAAGGAGTAATTACAATTGATCAAGGGGCTGTCGAACGCATTCTAAAAAGAGGCGCTAGCCTGCTTCCGGCAGGTATCACACAAACCTCCTCTTCCTATGAACGTGGCGCTCTCATTCAAATTCGAAATCCGAATAATGAAATTATCGCCGTAGGACTAAGCAACTACTGCAGCCGTGATGTAGCTGCGTTGCGAGGCCTTCATACATCCAAAGTCGCTGAT
Organism: uncultured bacterium; assembly: GCA_964654295.1. GTDB lineage: Bacteria > Chlamydiota > Chlamydiia > Chlamydiales > JABDDJ01 > CAZZJE01. The sequence continues at coordinate 1,428 of CAZZJE010000074.1, forward strand.
GTATTGGGCTACAGTTACGGTAACGAAGTCGTACATCGAGATAATTTAGTTTTGCTTCAGCATGCAGGATAGATCAGAATGTCAGAAAATCTTTTAGAAACACTTGGTAAGCAGGCTAAAGCAGCGGCTTTGCTGCAGGCTAGGGCAACGATAGCTCAAAAAGACCAAGCCCTTAAAGCCCTTATAGAGGCTTTGGGAGAGCCTTCTGTCCAAAAGAGGATTTTGGATGCCAATCTTTTAGACCTAGAGGCTGCACGCCTACAGGGACTAGAGCCAGCGTTATTAGATCGCTTGTCCTTGCAAGGTCGTCTGGAAGGCTTGAGAAAAGATTTAGAGCAGGTCAGACGTCTTTCTGATCCAATTGGAGAATCTATTGAACAAAAAACTTTGGCAAATGGGCTCTTTGTCGAGCGAAGACGCGTCCCTATAGGGGTTTTGGGAGTTATCTACGAAGCTCGTCCAAACGTCACTCTCGATGTCGCCGCTTTAACAATCAAGACTGGCAACTGCGCGATCTTACGCGGAGGGGCAGAGACCCTTCAGACAAATCAAGTATTAGTCGAACTCATCCAACAGGCTCTAAAAAGCGCTCAACTGCCCAAAGAGGTCATTCAGCTTATTCCATCCGCTGAACGCTCCCTTGTTACAGAGCTTTTGCACCTACAAGATTATGTTGACTTGATCATTCCACGTGGGGGGGCGGGCCTGCATCGCTTTTGTAGACAGGAGAGCCGAATTCCTGTCATCACGGGCGGTATCGGCATCTGCCATCTCTATGTCGATCAAACTGTCGATATCGCTAAAAGCGTTGAGCTGATTCACAATGCCAAAACACAACGACCAACCGTCTGCAATGCCTTAGATACCCTTTTAGTCCATCGTCAAATTGCAAAAGAGCTTCTGCCACCTCTGGTCAAACGCCTAAAAGAGTCCTACGTAAAGCTCAAAACGGATGAAGAGGTCCAGGCCCTGCTTAAAGAGAGCTATGGAGAAGAGCTCTCCTCCTTTTCAAACTTGGCAAAAGAGGGGGATTGGGATACAGAGTGGCTCAGTCTCACCTTAGGAATTCGCCTTGTCGATGGATTAGAGCAAGCAATAGAACATATTCAAAAACATAGTAGCGGCCATAGCGATGGAATTTTAACCGACGATTTAACCCAAGCTGATAGTTTTTTAAACGCTGTTGATTCAGCTGCCGTCTACCACAACGCTTCAACTCGTTTTACAGATGGCGGACAGCTCGGTTTAGGTGCTGAGGTTGCAATTAGCACTCAAAAAATACACGCTCGCGGCCCTATGGGATTAAATGAATTGACCTCTTATAAATGGGTCATTCGAGGCGCTTATCATACTAGAGAGGCATAAGATGCAAAAAAAGCTGGCACTATTAGGTTGTGGCAATATGGGAGGCGCAATAGCTGAGGCTTTGAGCCCTTCTGTCGAGCTCCATCTTTTCGACCGCTCTTTTGAAAAATCGGAAAAATTAGCTTCTAAAGTAGGTGCAAAAGCTTTTTCTTCATTGGAAGAAACACTTCACGAAGTCTCTTTCGTCTTTCTCTCTATTAAGCCCAAAGACCTTGCTAGTTTGTCTGATGAGCTAAAAAGATATTTGAAGCCTTCACAAACCCTTATCAGCATTTTGGCTGGTGTGAATTTAACTCATCTAAAAACCTATTTTCCTCAGTCACCCCTCTTGCTCATTATGACCAATTTGGCCTGCCGCTATGGCAAAGGCTCTGTTGCTCTTGCGCAAGATGGCTCATTGCAGCCGCAACAAATTGAATCCATCGAATCGCTTCTACACCCCCTAGGCTCTCTTCATTGGATTTCGGCAACCATGATGGACTCCATGACCGCCTATATCGGCTCAGGACCAGCCTTTTTATTAAACTGGATGGAAGCAGCTATTCAGGCGGGAATTTCTCTCGGATTTTCTAACGAACTCTCGTTCCAACTAGCTCAAGAGCTTTTGGAAGGAACTTTTACTTTACTAAAAGAATCTCAAGAGTCACCTTCCGCTTTAAAATGGCAGATTACTTCTCCTGCCGGAACGACAGTCGCCGGCCTTAATGCTTTTGAAGCTGCTAACGGTCGCTTTGCTATCATCCAGGCCTTTTTAGCTGCTCAAGCACGAGCCTCTGCACTTAAACCCTTTTAGCAGGTCAGACGATGACAACATTGACACCCGATCTTTTTTTTGATCTAAAAGATTTTGCCCACAAAGAAGTTTTTGCAAATGCAACATGGGTTTGGGAGGCATTAAACCGTCTAACCGATTATCTCAATCAGCTGCCTTTAGGGGTAATTGAGGGAGAGATCTCTGCACAAGCTTATCTGATAAACCCCGAAAAAATTTCGATAGGAAGAGGAACAGTCGTAGAACCGGGTGCCTATATTAAGGGGCCTTGCTTCATTGGCGAAAATTGTACAATTCGCCATGGAGCCTATATTCGAGGAGATCTTCTGACAGGAAATGGTTGTGTGATTGGACATGACACGGAAGTGAAGCATTCAATCTTTTTAAATCAAGCCAACGCCGCCCATTTCGCATATGTTGGCGACTCCATTTTAGGAAATCGAGTCAATTTGGGAGCTGGTACTAAGTGCGCCAACCTCAAACTAAACCATGACTCGATCTCTATTCGTTATCAAAGCCAAAAGATTAATACGGGCCGAAGAAAATTGGGGGCAATCATTGGAGATGATTCTCAGCTCGGATGCAATAGCGTGACTAATCCGGGAGCTTTTCTTGGGAAAAAAGTCTTCTGTTATCCCTGTATCAACATTGGCGGAATCATCGCTGATAAAGCCATTTTAAAAGATCACCGTCGTTAATTTATCCCGGGAGAGTCTGTTTACAACTCGGTTTATGAATCGCCAGTTTTTGTGCGCTTGTCTATAAGCGGACACTTATCAACCAACCATAAACAAGCTGTAAACAAGCAAATCCCCTGGAAAAAGGGTGGGTTACCAACATTTCCACACAGACAGAATAAGGGAAGTATTAGATAAGTAAAGTTCTTATTAGTTAAGGGGTGTGGAAAATGTTAAAAAAGAGGGGGGTGTCATCCCCCTATTTTTAAACAGCATTCATTGTTGACTATCAATGTCTTAGGTGTGATTGTGGAAAATTCACTCTCTTCTGTTCACAACCCCACAATTGAAAGTGGCCTTTTTTTGGCTATCTTGCGCTTTTTAATAAAAAAGCTATTTGGACACCTAGAAGTTTACTTGTCTCATTGGTGACTCTCTATTTGCGAAATAGAAGCATTGGAACGATTTGGTCGAGTAGCTTGAACGATTCAAGTTTTCGAAAAGGAAGAGCGTCTCAAAATTCTTAAAGTTGTTCTGTAAATTTATTATTTCTTTATAATGATTGTTTAAAATACAAAAAATTTTTTTTTGAACAGGAAGTTATGTCTGCTCCAGCTTTAAAAGTTTATAGAAATGAAATCCATCAACCTTCATTTACCGTTCCTTCTTTAAGAACAGCTAAGAAAAAAAGTTGCTGTCAAAAATTTGCTCATTGCGTGAAGCGAGCCCAAGAGGCGTTTGCTAGATCGGTAAGTAATGTCTCCTTTCGGATTGTAAAAAAGCTTAGAGGAATGCTTTATCGCTTCCGTCGACATGACATTCCCTCCTTACAAATTACTTATCCCACAATTCTTGGTCGCGAACCTAAAGTTACCGCAGCCTTAAATGATTACAAAAAATTTGAAATTTATTCCCCCCAAACTTTTGAATACCCCGCTCTTTCTAATGAACAACTGGAATGTGCACAAACACGTTTAAAATTGTTAGAAACGGATCTTAATAAACCTGCAGGCCCCTTTTTTGATTTGGATGTTGACGCGACTAAACCGATTTATAAAGAGGCTCAAGAGCTCAGAACTTTGATAGAAACAGCCTCTCACCATAAAGCAACGCGTGGAGATTTTGGCCGTGCGGAGTGGAATGCAATCGACCGAGTGAACCTCTCTCTTCTTAAAGAGCACATTCAAAATTTTACTTTTTTAATAAAAGAAAATGTTTTTGCTGAGCAGCAAAAGAGTTTTAAAAATGCTTTAGGTCTTAATTACTGTGAAACACAGTTGGCGGAAATTTTAGCTAAAGGTCTTGTTTATATTGAAAAGTTAGATGGTCAGAAAATTACCCTTCCCAAAGTAGAAGCAGATGGCAGCTTTAAAGAGGTCGTTTATACCATTCAATCGTTTAACTTTGGCGACAATCTTCCAGGCTACATCTTGGAATCAGAAGAGCCTGGTGTTCAGCCTTGGCTTTTGGCGAGAGGAACAGCCACAGTTCCCATCTTGGATGAAAAAGGTAGGGAGATGCGTCAGGGCAGTAACGAATCGTTCAAGGCTGATGTCTATGATCCTTCAGGCTTGGCTGAAGATGCCGTCATTAAGGCGATGGTTCACAGACCTCAGATACAAGTAGAGGGTGGAACAGTCCAGGGTCTCTCTTTAATTGATCGTTTTAAAATATGGCAAAAAGCTGGAATTAAGCTCAAGTTAGCAGGACATAGCCTAGGTGGATACCTTATAAATGAGACAAGCGTTCGCTTTTATAAGCAGATCGATTGCGCTTATGGCTTTAGCCCTCCTGGGGTCTCTAAAAAACTCGGCAAGCTTTGGCTCCATAAAATAGAAAAAGAGGCTAAGCTTACAGGCCGATCTAAGGAAGAACTTAATAAAAAAATTGTGAATATTTCAGCCGAAGGAGATCCTGTTCCTGCTGGTGGACGTATGTTGATTGGATATCAACTCGCTGTTGCTGCTGAGCACTCTCGCGATCTCAATCCCGTGGAACATCATGTGCATTTTGGACTAAACAAATCATTTGAAGTGGCTGAGATTGATGTAAAAAGAGAAAATCGCCGCCGCTCTCGCCGCTTCGCAGAAAGCATTCGTATGACTATTGGCCGTGTCTTCCGTTTCATTCACATGAAATTCTCTAAAAAGCAGGTTCCTGACTGGAGGATTAATCGCCATAATTACAGACTTATGCTCGAATGCCACAAAGCCATGAAAAGGCAAGAGCGTGAGCTAGCAGCCCAGGCAGCGACAGCTTAAATAAATAAGTTTTTCAGCTTGTATTAAAAAATCCTCCCCTAAAAGATAAGGTTTAGAACAAGGGAGGATTTTTTTATGTCTCATACTGTTTTAATTACAGGTGCCAACCGTGGAATTGGTTTGGAGTTTGTTCAACAATATTTGCGTGATGGCTGGCATGTCTTTGCTGCCAGCCGTAATCCAGATCAAGCAAAAGAGTTGCAGGCTTTAAAAAAAGAGTATGGCAATAAGCTTGATCTTCTAAGTTTAGATTTAAACCAACTGGATGCTGCTGCCAATCTGCGCCAACAACTTCAAGATCAACCCATCGATGTTTTAATTAACAATGCAGGGATTTATCGAGGAAATGATCAACATGTTGGTACCTTTCATTGGAAAGATTGGGAAGAGAGCTTTAGAGTCAATACGTTTGCTCCCTTACAAATTACAGAAGCGCTCCTTTCTAACCTTCAAGCTGGCAAAAAACGAGTTGTGATTAATATTACGTCTGAAATGGGAAGTATCGCTGAGAATAGTAGTGGAGGATCTTATGCTTACCGCTCTAGCAAGTCAGCTCTCAATTCTGCCACTAGATCGCTTGCACTAGAGCTTAAACCTAAAGGGATTATTGTCGCTTTGATCCATCCCGGCTGGGTGAAAACGGATATGGGCGGAGAGGCTGCTCCCTTGACTCCAGAGCAGAGTGTCAAAGGGATTCGCCGTGTGATTGAACAACTGCAAGAGCGGCATATCGGCGCATTTTTGAGCCATGAAGGAAGCTTAATTCCTTGGTAGTAAAGCAATAAACTAGAATCAAAGATAAAAAGATATTAACGATAAGCGGTTTATAGATGACATAGTGTTAATCATTTGAGATGCAAATACTCGCTCTAGTAACAAAGATTACATTCCTTCTTATCTACTTTTAACATAACAAAGTGCAGTAAGAGATGTGCACTCCAAACGACTCTTTAATGAAGTTGATTATGTGTAAAACAGTTCTTTGTTAAAAATATTCTAAATTGTTTTTACAATTTTTTTTGTTTTGTAATAATGGCTAATTTTTTTGTTTATAAATTTCTTGATGGCAAATAAATGTTTGTGATAGATTGATTTTTTTGTTTGCTAATATTATCAATGCTTTATAAGTGTATTAAAATATGACCAGTTCAGTTAAATCTCAACCCTCCTCTCCTTACTTAATTGATTTGAGGCAAGGTAAGCCCAATACGAAAATCCCTTTAAAACAATCAGATGGATCAGATCCTAGACCGTTTTTGGTGCAGCTTCCTCAAAAAGGACCTAATTGCTCTTTTTATTCGTTAAATATGTTGAGAAAACGAATCGGCCCAACCCCTTGCCCTGAGCTAGTAGAGGCAAGAAGAATTGAAAAAGCCTGTTCTGACTTTTATAAAAGCTTTAGAAGCTTTGAATGGGACACGGAGCACTCGGTCCCCTTTCTCATAGATCTTATGAAGGGTTGGGCAGCTCAGAATTCCCTGCCATTAAACAAGCTGCCAGCGGAGATTCCGAATCTCATTTCCGTTATGATAGCAAACAGCGAAGAAGTAAAGAAGACTTGCAACTTTGAGAGCATGCTGCCCCTTTTAATTGAATTTAGCAAGCAAACGACCATCACGGATCTCGGCCCTTTCCTAAAAGAAAGGCGCCAGGTGATAAAAGAGAAGATGTGTCAAACTCTCTTTTCCGCGATCAATATCTCTCCTGAAGAGATCTATCGTATGCATTTATTGGATGAGGCAGAAAGAAAACTAAAAGATAGCCTTCCACCTAACATGATAAAAATACAAGAGCAAGTCTTCTCTCCTAAAGTTACGTCAGATCTCATAAAAAAACTTGCCGACGGATTTTTTGTTGAGCAACCTTGCGAAAAGGCTTTGAGAGGTAATGCAGTTTTACAAAATGGAACAGTTTTTTTCTCGGCTGCAAAAGCCTTAGGTTTTCGAGTTGCTGACTGGGATCCAACCCAAACGATCGAAAGCCTGGAAACAGTTCTCAAGACTAAAGGGGCTGTAGTTGTTGGCGGTCTGTATAGTACAAAACGTTATAAAAATGCTCCGTATAAAGTTAAAGAAGTCAATGGCAAGCCGATATATGGTTGGAAGCCTGGCGATCGCCTTCCATTAAATAGAGAGCAAATTCTTTCAGGACATTGCATTGTTGTCATGGGGGTAGAGAAAGGCGGAAGCAAAGGAGGATACGTCTACTATACAGATCCTCACGATGGCAGTAGTCCCACTGATCCCTTAAAGCAAAGAATTTACATCATCTCTTACGAAAGCTTTATCCAATCCCTCAGCAATTTGATTGGCTACCACTTTGTAACACCACGAAAGAGCGCGATCGGATATGCTCTTTACTACGCAGGCTAAGTGAAGATAAGATTACGGCGTTGCCACATCTCGCGGAATATGCAACTCCTCTAATAGCTTTTGCAGTGAGAGGTCGTTGCGATCGGCGGCGATTAAATAGGGGCTCCTCTGCTCTTTCAATGGCGGAGGAGCCTTTTTACTTAAGGGCGCAAGAAAGCGAACTCTGGCATGATTTCCAGATTCGCAGGCAGCAGTAAACGCTGTTTTTCCAAACCCATCCACCGCATTGATTTTATCCTTCACCTCTCTAACTAAAAGCTTAAGGATTTCCATGGTGCTGCATCTAGCCGCTTCGACCAGGGGCAATCTTCCCATTCCATCGGGCTCTAAAGCCGAAACTTTTTTTCTAATTAAGAATCTGACAACGTGATCATCATTCTCATAGATAGCCTCTATAAGTGGCGAAGGGGTTCCTAGGGAAGTATCGGCGCCATACTCGATTAAGATTTCAGCCGAGTGTAGTTGTCGGCTTGCGGTCGCAGCTCCCAAACAGGTAAATTTATGTTTGCTAATGGCATTGATAGAGGGTGGAGAGGGAAGACTAAGAAGAAATTTTAATAACTCGGGTTGGTCCAGAGCATCAAAGAGCAAGCTTCGATTTGATGGATCTTTTGCTTGTAGATCAATCGTTGGTAGGTTGACGAGTCTTTTCAAGATGCCTCTTAGATCTAATCTTAGAGCGAGCGAGATTGGAAATTTGCCCTTTTTAGGAAAGGGACTATTGGGATTTACATTTTTATCTAAAAGCAAATGGCCTAAATCTTCATTTCCATAGAAAAGAGCCAGGTAAAGTGATGACATACCTTGGGTAATGAGAGAAAATTCGGGTTCGATCTCGAGGGTTTTTAGAAGTTCTGTTGCCAATTTAACTTGGTCCTCTGCCAGGGCCAGTAGTAACAGTGCTTTTTTTTCTGCCTCGACAAGCCTACCAAAACGAGTTGAAACCAACTTGGGAGAGTGTAAAAAGTCTTCATAAAATAGACTTCTTTCGAAATTAAATTTCGGAACGTGTAACCTAGGCCTCTAACGAGGT
>CAZZJE010000075.1:0-1007 GCA_964654295.1 uncultured bacterium
CAACATCTCGACAAGTCGAGATGAGCAAAAAGCGGCGACAAGTCGCCGCACTCCAGAAGCTGCGAGAAAACGTTCTAATTCATCTTTCCTCGAAGCCCCCTTTCATGTTAGTTTAAAGACGATTATGCCAAAGGACCCATCGATGCAATGTGCAACAAATCTAGAGTCTCTTCTACCCATCAAGAAGCCGATTGCTTTGACCGTTGGAAATTTTGATGGTGTGCATGTTGGGCATCAGGCTCTTTTAACGGAAATGAAGAGAAGTGTAGGTCCCCAAGGCGGCTCTGTCGTTGTTGTTAGCTTTCGGAATCATCCTTCTGAAATCTTGCGTCCCGACAGTATGATCTGTTCAATCTGTTCGGTCGAGCATAAAATTTCCCTCATTCAGCATGCAGGTATTGATGCTTTGTTGCTATTAGATTTTACAAAGGAATTAGCAAACAAGAGTGCTGAAGAGTTTATTGACATGCTTCTAAAAAAGATTCCTTTTGAAAAGCTCTTTTTTGGACCAGATGGGGCGATTGGAAGAAACCGAGAAGGAGATAGAGAGCATTTGACAGAACTTGCTCAAAAAAAGCATTTTGAGCTGATTCATTTACCCCCTTATCTTGTTCAGGGACATCGCGTCTCTAGTTCCCACATTAGAAAATTAATTACCCAAGGGAACCTAGCAGAGGTAGAAAAGCTTTTAGGCCGCCCCTATACAATCATTAGCCACGTGATTTCCGGTTTAGGTAAGGGGCGAGTAATTGGATCTCCAACAGCCAATTTACCGGTTGAAGGGCTATGTTTGCCTCCATTTGGAGTTTGGATCGCCTCCTGTCGAATTGGAGATAAACATTATCCAGCCGTAGCCAACCTTGGCCATGCTCCGACTATTCGGCATGATAACAAACCTCTTTTAGAGGTTTATCTGTTAGACCAGACGATGGATCTGTTAGAAAAATCTTTAGAAGTGAGACTTCACAGCTATTTGAGACCAGAAATGCGCTTTTCGGATGTAGTTG
>CAZZJE010000075.1:1017-9894 GCA_964654295.1 uncultured bacterium
TTTTAAAGGCCCAGATTCAAGAGGATATCCAGATGGCTAAAAACTATTGGAGCATTCACTCTCTTTAATTCTCAGTAATTAACTCTAAGTTTGGCCTTAAATCACGAATAGCTCGTATAGTTTCGCTTGTATAAGGCCCCTGAGAGATATCTAAATATTGCAACCTCATTGTACGGCGTACAAACTCCAAAATACCCTTATCTGAGACCTGCATGCAGCGTTTAATCTCTAACTTTTGCAGCTGTGGCAGCCGTGAGGCAAGTTCTAAAAGAACTCCATCAGTTACATTGCAATGGCTGAGATTGAGTGTTGTCAGAGCGACACAATAGCGTCCCAAATCATGCAGTAATTTTTCTGATAATCGATCGCAGCGCTCTAAATCCAACATGACTAGATGGCGACATGCCTGAAAAATTAAAATAAGCATCTCATCGCTTATTTGTGGACAGCGCGCCAGATGCAGCTCTTCTAAACTATAAAGTCTAGCAAGCCAAAAGAAGCCGATATAGGTCAACGTAGGAGTACTACTGATATCTAGCTGCAGCACATCATCAATTCGTTGCATCAGCTGCCCAAAGGTCTCATCGTCCAACCATCCACAGCTTACGGCTTCTAAACGTGTGATCTGAGTAGGAATCTGCTCAATTAAACTTTCGCCAATTGCCCTTGTTCCACTAAGTTCCAAAGCATTCAGCCTAGGCAGGGTATTTAAAAAGGGACCAAACTGAGGATCCATCAAAACAGTTTGACTGCAACTAACATGCGAGATCAGGGGAATCAAAAGCTTAATCTGTTGCAGGGTACGCTCTTTTAAATCTTCCATGCGAACAGCTAGATAGTCAGATTCCCTTGTCTGCATCTTAAATCCCCACTCTTCATGATTGATGACGTCAGCGCAAGAGGCCTGTAACTCAGGTAGGTATTTGTTTAGAGCATAGATTGTTAAAGGAATCGCTTTTTGAGGAGTTAAGTAACGGGTGATGACATCCGCACACTCTTTTCTTAAGCCTGTCACGCCATGAGAAGCAGAGACTTCCATCAATAGCATCACTTTGGCTTCTTCTAAGCGCCATAAGTCTTCGACTGTACCATGTAGCATATATTGCTGCAGAATAGAGAACTGCTCACGATTCCACCCTTTTAATACTAAAAAACGCTTGCCTCTCTCGTGGCATTCATCGCGCATGCGCTGGCGCAGACGTTCACTTGCAGCCGAAAAAAGTAGGCTGTTAACATGGTAATGCTCCTCTTCGACCAAAATATCGAGATCTGAAGGGATGAGATCACTCAAAAAAGAGTAGTGGGCATGAATAACATCGGCGACAAGGCGTATTGAGTGGTGAGTGAGAGTATCACGGTAGGTACGTTTAGATAACCACATCAGTAGATTTTCGAGGAGCTTACGATGGTTATCCCCCCACGTTTCATCCTCGGCACAGGTAATAAAAAAGTGAACTAGATCGGCTGGTTTTCTAACCAAAGCAAGAAAGAGATCTCGATCTGTTGAGCAGGTCTGATAATGCTGTAATTCGGTAGGAATCAAAGTGGAAAGTTCCATTGATCACCTCAACATTTATCTTTATTTTAGCATATTTTAATTAATGCGCACAAACCTAGGCCAGAAACTCCGTTATCCCTTTCAGAAAGGTCTTAGGGTCCTCTTGAAAAGGAATATGTCCTGAATTTGGAAAAACTAGCTCTTTAGCATGCGGTAACAGATTCTTTAGTTCTCTCACATCTTTGAGACATAAGCGATCTTCGCCACCTGAAATAATAAGTGCGGGTACTTTAATCTGTTGCAGCCAGCTACGCGAATCAAACGTCAGCAGGGCGTTTAACTGTCCTTTAAAGCCATCTAAAGACATGGGAAAGGGATCACTAGCTGTAAGCTCAATGAAGGTTTGGATATTTTGGGAATCAGCTAGATAGCTATCGGAATAGATCCAAGGTAGGATATGATAAGCAATCTCTTCATTCGCTAAACCTTTTTCTCGAAGGGTCAAAATGAACTTTTCAGCCAAAGCGGAGCAGGCACGAAACTTTGCCGATGTGTTACATAAGATACATTTTTTTATATATTCAGGATGCTTATAGGAGATTGTCTGTGCGATGGCACCTCCCATAGAGTGGCCTAAGAGAGAAAGTTCTTTTAACTTAAGGTGTTGAATAAGTGCTAACGCATCTTCTGCCATCTCTTCGATTGTATAGAGGCCCTTAGGACTTGAGCTACGTCCGATTCCACGATTGTCAAAGATGATGACTTGAAAATGAGCGCTCAACTCATCTAGCAGAGAGCGCCAGAGTTCAGCGTGGCAAGAGAAACCGGCGATGAGAAAGAGAGGCTCTCCTTGGCCATGGACTTCGTAGTAAAAATTAAGGTTTTGACGAGAAAACTGAGGCATATCTCTACCTTCGATTATTCGGCTGCCGCAACAGCAGCGACATTACCTTTAACTGGTTTTAAAACAAATAAAAATGAAATAGCTTAAGGGTAGATTTATCGCGATTTCAAAACTCTATAGAAAAATCTATAATTAGGCGAAGGGAAAACACTTAACGCTTGCGGCGCAGCTTTAAAGCAGCTTTAAATTCAGGTAGGATTTTTTCTGTGGCAGCACTAAAGGCAATTGCAGAGAGAATAGTGATATGTGTTTCTAAGAAGTCACGATGCTCTTTTGGATAAATTTGACCAAATTCTCTTAGAGTCCAGCCCAGTCCTTTCTGCACATAAGGATGAGGGTCTTTTAACAGTGGGGTAAGAAGTTGTAACATCTGCTCTGCCGTTGGATAGCGACGCCTTAGTTTGGCGTAGTCAAGCAGTCCAACAATGGATTGACGCCGCTCCCAAGGATTAGACGACTGGTTCCAAGCTTTCAGCTGAGGATAGACCAGCTCAGGATGCTGCTCCATCGCTCGAGCAATCAGCTTAGAAAAACCATCTGAATGTCCCCAATTATCCACTCTTGGCAGCCACCTTAAAACGATTGGCCAATGCTGCTCATGATCTATCTTTGACTGTAAATAATCTAAATAGAAGAGAGAGGCTGTCAAAGCATCCCAAATGGAACTTTCAAACCAGAGCTCTTCCCACATCTTTAGTTGATCTGGAATAGAGTGTGAGGATGTTTTAATGATTTGATGAGTGAATTGACGCAACTGCGGAACACGAATGCCAAGAGGATGCAATTCGGTATTGAAATAGCGCTTGAGAGTCGCCCGCTCCTGATCATTCAGAAGCGGGTCGAGAAGACGAAGCTCAGCCTCTAGGTTAACGGGAACCATAAGAGTGCGAGGATCTTTCGCGTTTTACGCCACCGCCAAAGCCGCCTCCTTGCCCATAACCACTACCACTTCGGCGATAAGGCTTATGGTGGGAAGGCTTGCCATTGCCCATTGGCTTGCCGTTAGACATCGGTTTTCCAAAAGAGCGTCCTGCAGGCTTCGGTTTACTTTGAACTTTGGGTTCCATTCCTGGAACAATTTGATTCTCAATTTTTTGTCCCGTGTAGCGCTCAATTTGAAGGACCAGGTGACGGTCGCGATGTGAAGCTAGAGAAGAGGCTCTTCCATGTTTTTCAGCGCGGCCTGTACGACCAATACGGTGAACATAATCTTCAGCATTTGTTGGCAGATCAAAATTAATGACATGAGTAATTGTCGGAATATCAATTCCTCTAGCAGCAACGTCTGTAGCCACCAACACCTTAATTTCACCTTTACGCATGCGGCTGATCGTACGTGTTCTTTCGCGCTGATTCATATCCCCATGTAGCGCAGCAGCATGGCAGCCTTGGTCTAATAACTCTTGGGAGAGCTGCTCGGCAAAACGCTTAGTCGATGTGAAGATAATTGTCTGGTCGTAAGCTGGATCGTTCAAAAGATGGTTAAGAATATCTTGCTTATGTCTTAAATCGTCGGTGTAATAGAGACACTGCTCAATGTTCTCATGTTTTGCATTCTCTATAGCTACGTTGATTTCTAATGGGTTTTTTAATAAACGTCTGGAAAGATCAATCACACTTCCTTTCATCGTCGCCGAAAAAAGCAGCGTTTGACGTGTATTTGGCGTTGCTTGCGCAATTGTCTCTACGGGCTCAATAAAGCCCATATCTAACATGCGGTCAGCTTCATCCAAAATCAGCAGCTCGACATTTGATAAATCGATGCGCTTTCTCTCCATATGGTCGATTAAACGGCCAGGCGTTGCTACCAAGATCTCATAAGGACGAGAGAGCTGACGATTTTGAACAGGAAAAGGCATGCCGCCATATAGGCAGACAGTCTTTACTCGGGAGAGATGTCTACTGTACTTTTCTGCTTCGCTAGCAATTTGGATCGCTAATTCACGGGTTGGCACTAGGATAAGAGCAAAAGGACCACGCTTTTTTGCTGCAGAACGTTTTGTCATCCTGTCGAGCAGAGGAAGCATGTAGGCAACTGTTTTACCAGTTCCTGTTTGTGCGGATGCACGTACATCATGCCCCTGCATAATAAGCGGGATGGCTTGCTGTTGGATTGGTGTTGGCGCAGTGAAGCCAGCATCTTCAACAGATTTAAGAACATGAGTATTTAATTGAAAATCGTTAAACGACATAACCCTACTTTTTGAGTTGAACCCGACGGCAAAGAGGTTTCTAAGAGATCCCCCTGGATCCTTTATAAGGCGGAAGTTTTGGAACAACCCAAGGAGGCCCTGAGGTTTGGGGACGAAACGTACGCCATGGCTCTGCTAGAAAAGAAATTCTGGTTGAATTTCCCGTTGTCGAGTAGATTAAAAACCTAATATTAACGCATGGTAGCTTTTAATAACAGTTTTTTTGTGGAAAAAGAGCGAAATTTAAGATTATTTTTTAATTTGAGCTTTTTTAGATCGAGCTCTTTTCTAGCGATAAATAGTTTCTATTGCTACTATTCAGAGCTCATAAATTCTTCGGTGGCAAAAAACTAGCGAGCTATTAAAAGGGAAAAAGAGATTGCAAGGAGGCAAAAAAACAAAATAATTGCTTTAGGAGCTCTAAAAGCTTGATTTTGAGAGTAGTCTACCTTTCCATACAAATACGACGAACAGAATGGAGCCTAGCAGCAGCCAAGTTGAAGGCTCAGGAACAGGTGCACCGTAGATCCCAGGCACGGGAATCCATCCAGAAAAGTTGCTCGTTAGATTTGTAGGATCATTGCCTAAATTGGCATTATAGGCGTAGGCACCACTGCTTCCGTAGGTATAAAAGTCCCCCCACATTGGAGCCAAAGAGGTTGTAAAATCGATAATAGGCTTCTTATTATTGCTAAAATCAAAGTTTATCGCATAGACACTTTTGGTAGTTCCCGTAGCTGTTGTTCCTATATAAGTTGTGGGGGCTGAAAACAGATTCAACGATGAGAAAAGGGTATTGAGGTTACTGCTTGTCAAAACAGGTGAAACCTCTAAAAGGAAGGCATCAACCCCTTGTCCCAAGCTTGCATTGTTAGTTTTTGAAAGGGTATAGACATAGTGATAAAGGGAACCAAGCTGGGTAATATTCCAGCTGATTTTAAAGTTAGCATCCCATGGCGAGGACGCTACAATTTGGCCTGAGGTTGCAGTACTTCTAGAAGAACTTGCCGGAACTGGGACAGCGACAGTTGCTGCTTGCAGCTGACTAGAAAACGTCAAACAGGCCACTAATAGGATTGGCAACAAAAAATAGCTTAAAATTATCTTCATCACAAACACACTAAATGATATTTTAACTCAATTTAACCCTGAATCTATCTCCTATTATAACAGATTTCCCTCTCAATTAAAATAATTTATAAACACATTTTTTTTATCTTCTTTAGATAGTCTGGAAGAAGATCGACAAAATTTGGCTGGTGCGTTGAAAAAAGCTTTAGAGAAAAGTAGGGGGTCATCGCAGTTTTTTGATCTTCTTCTTGAGAAAATTGAAGAAAAGAGATCTCCAATTTTTTTTCTTCTAGATCATAGAGACTATGCCAAAGGGTATATAGTTCTGCTGTTTGTTCAGGACAGATACGCTTTGTTCCGAAGGGGATAAAGACATGAGAAGCAGCCTCTTTAAGGGCTGAGACGCTCCACTTCCCTTCTCGTTCTGCATTTAACTCTTTATATAACGCTTGGCAGCGGGTAATAGAGTCGAAGGTGCGACATGTACTTTTGGAGCGCTGTTTGAACAGCAAGTGATTCCCGATAACTTGCGGTTTTGCGCCATTGTCAATGAAATGAAAGTATGACGTTTGAGGATCTGTTTCAAAAACAAAAGAGTTTCCGTGAGGGTCCGCGATCAAAAAGTGGAAGGTAAAATAGGGATAGTAAACCTTTGTTTTTAACAAAATCTCTTTCACTTCCTTAAGAGTCTCGCAGGTAGTTAACAGGTGGTTAAGCAGCTGGAGAGAGGTTAAACCAGCAGAAAAGTATTCCGATGACTCTCTATTTGTTTTTGAAATCTCTTCAACGACATAAGCGCTTACAGAGAGGCCAGCCTGATTAACACCCTCAAATACAGGGTTTAGCAAGTCAATTGCGCCTACAGATAGAGAGGCTAATCCCTGATCGGGATAGAGCTCCAAAATGTAGAGCTCTTTCATCAGGTAGTTAGAGTTGGCATCTTTTTCTTTAAGCAAGTCAAAAGAGTGGCTGATATAGGCATGTCCATTTTCGGTGTAAGTGGGTGGCATATAGAAGCCCGAGCAGCCTAAAGGGGATTTCGAGTAGATGAGAGAGCTTGGATCCACAAGAAGATTTGCAGCTGGAACTTTAAAAGCAGCTAAAACACCTAACATGCGCTCCCATAGAAGAGGGGTATGCTTCATAAAATAGGTGCGTTTAGCTTCAGCCGCATTTGGATCATTAATCAATGGAAGTTTTAAATGATAACGCTGCTTTGCTATCTCAGCTAGCGCACGGCCAATTTGTTCATTGGATCCTTTTAAACGCACATGATAGACAGTGAGAGGCTGCTGATGGTCTTGAAAAAAAATTTTTTCCGAAAAATGAAGCTCTTCAGCCAAACAGGCATTTTCCCACAAAACCATGCAGGAAAAGAGGAGAGCTAGTAGCAGATAGCGCACTCCCTGAAGATTCCGCATCTTTGGCTCCATTTAAATGATCCATTGAAGATTGCATTGTTAAAAAGTGGCTATTTTTTGAAAAATCTTTTCTCTCTAAGCCGCTCAATGTTTATATCCATGCTTTTCTAAATAGCGTTGATGATACTCTTCAGCTCGATAAAACTCTGGAGCTGGTAAAATTTCTGTTACAATCGATTGCTTCCAACGCCCTGATGATTCAGCTTTTTTGAGCGACTCTTCAGCAATCTGCTTCTGCTCATCGGTTCGATAAAAAATGACAGAGCGATATTGAGCTCCAATGTCTGGACCTTGGCGATGCCATGTTGTCGGGTCGTGCATTCCCCAAAAAGCTTCAAGAAGGTCTCTATAGCTGATTTGCTCTGGGTCAAACTCTACCCTAACAACTTCCGCATGGCCAGTTTTTCCTGAACAGACTTGTTGATAGGTTGGATTCTCCGTTGTCCCACCAGCGTAACCTGAAGCCACCTCTTTCACACCTTTCAACTGACGAAAGCGAGACTCTACACCCCAAAAGCAGCCTGCCCCAAAAATTGCCCAATCCATCATAAACCTCCTTTTAGAAGCTCCCGATATTGAGGAAGACACCAACAGACTTTTCCGGCAACATAACAGGCTTTTACTTCTTTGGAAATGGAATCTATAAGAATAAAATCGGCTCTCTGATTTACCTGTAAATCTCCTCTTAAATGCGCTTGATTTAACAAGAGGGCTGGGCGGCATGTGGCAGTCTCAAAGCCCTCGGCCCAAGTTGCACCTGCCCATGTGACTAAATTGACAACGGCTTGAAATAAAGAGGCGACAGCTCCAGCTAATGTTTTTGTTCCCTCTACAACAGCTGTTTTTGCATCTGAGCAAACGATAAGATCCCCCAAGCGGTACTTTCCAGAACCCATTCCCATCCCAGCCATGCCATCGCTTATTAAAATGGCACCGGCAGGATGAAGTTTCCATGCCATTGCAATAACTTCTGGATCGACATGAATTCCGTCTGCAATCAGGGTATAAGGGACTCTTTGCTTTAATAAGGCTATCCCTATTGGGCCTATTTCTCGATGATGTAACGATGGCATGGCGTTGAACAGATGTGTGATTAGTTTAGCGCCAGCTTTAACGGCACATTCCACGATGTCAGCAGAGGCAGCCGTATGGCCTAAAGAGACAACAATCCCCTCTTTAGTAAGGGTTGAAATTAGATCGATTGCACCTTCTAATTCGGGAGCTAGTGTCACCAGACTAACTCCGTTCAAATTTTGATAAAAGACAGGATCATGTAGGTAGTCAGAAGAGTGAGCTCCGGGAAAGTGCGGTGAGAGAAAGGGTCCTTCAAAATGAAGTCCTATTGGAAAAGCGGCCAAAGGCGTCTGTTGAGCAGTCTTTAATGCTTGAATGGCTCGAGAGTAGCGAGATAAGTCTGTTGAAACGAGGGTTGGTAAAAAGGCTGTTACCCCCAGCGCTGGCAAGCGCTTGGCAACCTCTACAATCGACTCTGGCTGACTGGTGAAATCATAGCCAAAGGCTCCATTGATCTGCAGATCAATCAGGCCAGGAACGATCCAATCGCCTTCTACGGAGAAATGTTTCGAGGGGTTAGCGATGGGATCTGAGCAAAATCCATCTGCAACGTAAAAGTTCTCGCTCTCCCACTTGCCCCCTCTCAAAATTTTGCCGCCAGAAAAACAAACTGTATGCATAAATACCTATCATTATCAGTTGATGTAGCGTAGGCTTTAGAAGTAATTGCAAAATTGTTGTCTTATGAGGCCCAATGCACAATCTTTCTGTGTTTTT
>CAZZJE010000076.1:0-9713 GCA_964654295.1 uncultured bacterium
GACAACAATTTTGCAATTACCTCTAAAGCCTACGCTACATCACTTGTATTTAAGGCGATGCCGGGTGAAGTTTTCTTTAATTCCTCTGGAATAATAATTGCATCCTTATTAAAAAAGTCGCTGACATATTTTTGAGGATGCATGAACACTTGGTTAAATAGCTTTCTACAACGCGGACTTGTCATGAGTACGCCAGAGGGGCAGCTGCTAATGGGATGGGGTAAACAGAGTTTTAACTCTCAACCTAACCCACAAGCAGCGCCATCTTTTTATCTGCCCGATTTTTTTCTGTCGAATGACCAATGGATCACGTTTGAGTGTTGCGAAAAGGTTTCAAAAGAGGGGCTCTTACAGCTCTTACAGGCTAATACAGGGCAGCCTCCAGTCTCTTGCTACTGGAAAAATAGTGGAAAAGAGACCTTCTTCGATCAATTCTACAAGCTTCAGCAACTGCTAACTTCCGGAGCCTTAATTAAAGCCGTTCCGTTTGTTGCCGAAGAGTCGCCAGGAGTGCTCTCTCAAGAGCAACTCATTTACAGCCTTAAAGCCGCTTTAAATTATTTGCAGCTACATCCTGGGTATCTATATGGTTATTGGGATGAAGATCAAGGTATTTTAGGTGTCACTCCAGAACTTTTATTCCAAGCTGAACGCAATAGTGAACTTAAACTTTCGACAAGTGCATGCGCAGGAACTCTTGGACGCTTGATCGAACCGCAAGATTTTCTGAAAGACCCTAAAGAGCTTCATGAACATCAAGTGGTGATCGACGGAATCATCGAAGCTCTTTCTCCCTATGGATCCGTCACTATAGGAGAACTTCAACTACTCAAACTGGGACGCTTAACGCATCTACTCACACCTATTCACGCCTCCTTAGACTCTAAGCTCTCCTTTCCTACCGTTTTAAAAGCTCTTCATCCGACTCCTGCCTTAGGCGCTTTTCCCAAACAGGCAGGATGGCAATGGCTATTAGACTACCAATCGGTGTTTAAACGTCATCGCTATGGTGCTCCTGTCGGCTATGTCGGCGAAGGAGATAGAGAGGCAACTTTTTACGTCGCGATACGAAATGTACAATGGGACTCAGAAAAGAAATACATTGCCGCAGGATGTGGCGTCGTTGCTCGTAGCCGTCCTGAGAAAGAGTGGGATGAAATTCAATTAAAGTTGCAAGCGATTAAGGAGATTTTACAGCTATGACGCTTTTAGAGCTTCCATGTACAGAAAAAAAGCTGCAACTTGAAAAATCAAACGAAGAACTAGCCTTTCGAATCATCCAAGAGCTTTATGCCATTGGTGTTAAAGAGTGGGTTCTCTGTGCAGGTAAACGCAATGCGCCCCTTTTCGCGCTACTTACAAATCAACCTTTAATCAAAGTCTCTTACTGGTTCGATGAACGCTCTGCTGCCTTCTTCGCTTTAGGCCGCGCCCGAGCGAGCGAAGCTCCCATTGCTCTATTAACAACTTCTGGTACAGCTGCTGCAGAGCCTTTGCCTGCTGTCATGGAAGCCTACTATAGCGGCGTTCCTTTAGTTGTTGTGACCGGCGATCGTCCGCGTCGCTTTGCCCATACTGGCGCGCCTCAATGTGTTGAGCAGGTAGGGATATTCGGTCTCTATGCTCCTGAGGCATTAGATTTGGCCGTCAATGAACCTTTCCATGTTAAAGGATGGCAACAACGAACTCCTATGCATCTAAATGTTCGCTTTGAAGAGCCAAAAGCAACTTCAGAAGAACAACGCTCCCAATACCTAATCAAACAGACTGCAATTTCAACTCCTTTGGCTGATGAGCCATATGAGATGGAAACAGTTGAGACTTTTTTATCCAAAACTAAAAGACCTTTAGTAATTGTAAGTACCCTTCCTCCTAGAGCTCGACAGGCTGTTAAGCACTTTTTGCTTCAGCTCAACGCTCCTGTTTATTTCGAAGGAATCTCAGGACTTCGAGAAGATCCAGAATTAGATGCTTTAGCCATCCGTCAGGCAGATCGTTTATTAAAAACATCTACCGAATGCGGTTATGCCGTTGACTCTGTCATCCGAATTGGAGGCGTGCCGACTTTACGTTTATGGAGAGATCTCGAAGAGATGCAGTCCCATCTCCCTATCCTCTCAATCGCCGAAACCCCCTTCCCTGGCGTCACAAACTCACCCTGTCTGCAAGTTTGGCTAGACCGATTTTTTTATAACGTCTCATGCGATCCTATTGCAAAATCTACTTGGGCCTCTTGGAAGGATGCCGACCAGTGTTGGTTTCAAAAGCTGCAGCATCTGTTTGAACAAGAGCCTTTAGCTGAAGCAAGTATGTTTTATCAGCTATCCAAACAGATTCCAACCGATGCCTTAGTCTACCTGGGCAACAGCCTGCCTATTAGAGAGTGGGATTTAGCTGCTACAATCCAACCTCGCGTAGGATTGACCTGTGCTAATAGAGGAGTTAATGGGATCGATGGCCAAGTCTCTACGTTTTTGGGTTTAGCTCAACCTAACCAATCAAACTGGGGAATTTTTGGCGATCTAACCTTCCTCTACGACCTCTCTGCTCCAGCTCAACTCGTACAATTTCCTCAACTTGCTCCCAACTTTGTCGTTGTAAATAATGGTGGTGGAAAGTTCTTCGCACGCTTTTTCTCTCAGCCCGAATTCCAATGCTCTCATAACCACTCCATGCGACCAATGGCAGAAATGTGGCAATTAGAATATACTGCTTGGAAAAAGGTTCCGGAACATTTCAACTCTGCTCCCACAGGACAACTTATAGAAATGCTTCCAAACCCTGAAGCAAGTGAGCGTTTTTGGTGTCTTTTCAAGAATTTATAGTTCCCTCTCATTTTCAGCTGCATGCCCTGCATGGCTTCTTAGGATCTCCCTATGATTGGAGTTTGATTTTAGGAAGACGTTCAGGACTGCATTGTCATCCTCTCCACGCAGCCCATCTACCCTCTCCAAAAGAGGGCTTTCATGCCTGGGCCCAAGCCTTTAACCAATCAATTCGTCAACAACAACATCCTTCCCCAGTATTAATCGGTTACTCTCTAGGCGGTCGATTAGCCCTCCATGCACTCATCGATGATCCCTCCCTATGGAAAGCAGCCGTGATCATCTCCTCTCATCCTGGCTTGCCCGAGCATGACAATGAGCTAAGAGAGCGTCGCTGGCAGAGTGACCAGCAGTGGGCTGCAAGATTTAGAGCTGACCCTTGGCATGAGCTAATGCAAAGTTGGAATAGCCAGCCTCCCTTTGGCAGAAGAGATTTTCGCTTTTGCCGTAGAGAAGAGGAGTTTAACCGGGAAATCTTGTCCGAAGTCTTAGATGGCTGGTCACTGGCAAAACAGGCTGATCTCAGATCCTTTATTCAGCAGCTGACGATCCCAATTTTTTGGATGGCTGGCGAATTAGATATTACCTTTGCGCGTGTTGCTCAAACACTTACATTTAAAAATGAGCAGTCGCGCATCTGGGTAGCTAAAAATGCACGTCATCGCCTACCATGGCAGTTAAAAAAGGAATTTAAAGAGCATTTAATGACATTTTTACGGGATCTAGAAGGAGAGGAGCAAACTCATGACAGAAACAGCAACAGCGACCAAGTGGCAATCCATCAAGAGCTATAGCGATATCAAACTGGAACATAATGAACAGGGAATCGCTAAAGTGACGATTAATCGGCCACATGTTCGCAATGCTTTTCGCCCGGAAACTGTTCAAGAGCTTCAAGATGCATTCAATATCTGCCGCGATAATTCCGACATCGGTGTTGTTATTTTAACTGGTGAAGGTCCCCTTGCTTTCTGCTCAGGGGGCGATCAAAGGATTCGTGGCGATGCCGGCTACGTGGGCGGTGATGGAATTCCACGGCTCAACGTTTTAGATCTTCAAAAGCAAATTCGCTCTCTTCCAAAACCTGTTATTGCCATGGTAGCTGGATATGCCATTGGGGGAGGACACGTTCTCCATGTCGTCTGTGATCTAACAATTGCAGCCGATAATGCTCGCTTTGGACAAGTTGGCCCAAAAGTGGGTTCATTTGATGGAGGTTTGGGCTCTAGCTATCTTTCTCGTATCGTTGGGCAGAAAAAAGCCAGAGAAATCTGGTTTCTTTGCCGTCAATACAATGCCCAAGAGGCATTGGAAATGGGCTTGGTTAATGCCGTTGTTCCTCTCGATGAGTTGGAAAATGAAACCATCAAATGGTGTAACGAAATTTTACAACACTCTCCCTTAGCCCTGCGCTGTCTGAAAGCTGCATTTAACGCTGATTGTGATGGTCAAATTGGCCTATTAGACTTAGCTGGAAACGCCACTATGCTCTACTATATGACTGAAGAGGCTCAAGAGGGCAAAGAGGCCTATTTAGAGCGTCGTCCTCCAAACTTTGCTAAATTTGGAAGGCTGCCATGAGCTCTATTTCCACTTCGCACGATGAACACTTTTCTCTGAGCTCGTGGATCTATGCAACTCGTCCTAAGACATTCACAGCTACATTTGTTCCTATCTTTGTAGGCACAGCGTACGCTTTCCATGAAGCAGGCTCACTTGTCTGGACGATTCCCATTTGCGCTCTTTTAAGTGCTCTTTTCATCCAGATCGGCATGCATTTTACAAACGATGCCATCGATTTTAGGCGCGGGACTGATACTAAAGAGCGCTTAGGACCAATGCGCCCTACTATCCAAGGGCTACTAAAAGGGGTCTTGACTCCTCGACAGGTCATGGGTGTTGCAATCGCCTCCTTTGCGTTTGCTATTCTATGTGGCCTGCCACTGATGGCTTGGGGAGGTATCCCTATCCTGCTTGTTCTCATTATCTCTGTCTTACTGGGATATTGCTATACAGGAGGGCCTTTTCCCATCAGCTACCTTGGCGTCGGCGAGCTATTTGTAGTGATTTTCTACGGTTTAGTCGCAACAGGAGCTACCTACGCTCTACAGACACAGCAGCTGTCAGCTGGGGTTATCTTAGCCGGAACACAGATCGGATTGTTAACAACCATCATGCTGGCTATTAATAATCTGCGCGATTGGCGCACGGATGGCCACGCAGGAAGGCGTACAGTGCCTATCCGTTTTGGTATCACCGCAGCTCGCTGGGAGATCACCTTGGTTTCTCTCCTGCCGTTCGTTCTCGGACTCCTTTGGATCCCGCTTGGACAACCAGCTGCTACCCTGTTACCATTGGCAACACTTCCTTTAGCTATTTTGTTGTGTCGAAATGTTTGGAAGTATGATCCCGCTCCAATATACAACCAATACTTTGCTCAAGGGGCTCTATTGCATCTGACATTTGGAATTTTATTGGGCCTTGGATTATTAATGGCTCCCTAACTATAATTGAATCGATTGGGATGGAGGAGTGAGCGCTGTGCATTTAACACCATGTTCCTCTCCTTCCATCGCTATCTCGTTTTATACGCTTAAAGCTACGATTCCTCATCAAAAGGATCGTCAAGGCGCCCTTTTAAGAGTTGAGACGGAAAATGGATATGGCTATGCCGATTGTCACCCCTGGCCTGAATTGGGCGATCTTCCACTCCTTGATCAACTTAAAAATCTCAAAGAGTCACAACTCACTCCTTTGACAACACACTCCCTTCAATATGCACTGCTAGACGCTGAAGCTCGTTTCAAAGAGCTCTCTCTGATTCCTCCTAGTCATGGACTTAAAAGCCATTACTTGATTAATCATATTGAATCCAAAGTTATCGAAGAGGCTCTATCTCTTGGTTTTACCCACTTTAAAGTGAAAGTCGGTTTTGACCTTGCGAATGAACTGAAAAGTTTGCATCTCCTAGCCTCTTATCTTAAACATCCTCACTCTATCCGCCTGGACTTTAACGAAAAACTCTCCTACGAAACGTTTATCGCCTTTTTAAGAGAGGCTCGAGAACTGCTTCCTTGGCTCGATTTTATCGAAGATCCTTTTCCTTACCACTCCTCCTTATGGCATAAAACCCAACAGGCTTTCTTTGTCAAACTCGCTTGCGACCGCTTAGCTCACGAAGCTCTCCATGCACCCCAATCGGCTTCCATCGTGGTCTGCAAACCTGCTGTCTACTTGCCCAAACAGCTCAGTCAAGCCACAAGGCTTCTTGTCACCTCCTACCTTGACCATCCAATTGGCCAACTTTGTGCTCTTTACTATGCCATCCATTATGCTGAAAAGTATCCCAAAAGCTACATTGGATGCGGCGTTGTTTCTCATGTTGTTTATCAGACCAATGAATTTAGCCGGGAACTCCGCGTAAAAGAGGGAAGTTTATTGCCCCCAGAAGAGCAGGGATATGGATGGGGTTTTAATGATCTTTTACAGAGGCAAATATGGATTCCACTACATTCTCTGGCGATCTAAAAGGCAATCAAATTCTTCTTAATCCTCGATTGCCTGAAACGACCCGAAACCAAATTGAGCAATTTATCCAAGAAGAAGCTGCTTTTGACCATCACTTCTGGTTCGCTAGCTCGGGCTCAACAGCTAAGACTGCTTCAGAAATGAAGCTGGTAGCTCTCTCTCTTGAAGCAATGTTAGCCTCTGCAGAGGCTGTTAACGTTCATCTAGCAAGTGACTCTTCTGATCGCTGGCTACAGCCTCTCCCTCCATTTCATGTTGGTGGAGCGGGTATATGGGCAAGGGCATGGCTATCCAAAGCGTTTGTCATGGATGCTTATTCTCTGCTCAATGGCAAATGGCAGGTTGAGCTTTTCTATCAACTTCTATTAAAAGAAAGGATTACATTAACCTCTTTAGTCCCAACGCAAGTTTATGACTTAGTCCAGGCTCAACTCAAAGCGCCTTCCTCTTTACGAGCCATTGTTGTTGGGGGAGGGGCTATTGCTAAAAGTCTATATAAACAAGCTCGTCTGCTTGGCTGGCCTATCCTTCCAAGTTATGGCCTTACCGAGTGCTCTTCTCAAGTGGCAACTGCCTCTTTAAGTTCTTTAAAAGATGGTGTCGAAATGCCTTCTCTCTCCATTCTATCGCATATCCATATTCAGACTGATAGCGATCAATGCGCTCTCATCAAAAGCCCCTCTTTGCTGACTGCTTATGCCTATTGGAATGAATTGGGAGAACACTCCATTATCGACCCTAAACAGGAGCAGGCATTTTTGACAGATGATCGTCTTTTCTATGATGAACGTGGCATCTACTCAATCGAAAGAGTCGGAGATTGGATCAAAATCGGAGGCGAAAGTGTAAACCTACATCGCCTCGAATTGCTATGGCAATCCTATGTGAGCCAGTTGCAGCTTCCTCTATCTTCTCACTTAATTGATCTAGCCGATGACCGCTTAGGCAGAATCATTGCTCTAGCCGTAGAACAAGAGTCCTCTCTTCTATGGGAACAAGCAATTAAATGTTATCAGACGAGCGTGTTACCGTTTGAGAGGATTCGAAAAACTTATTATCAGACGCCCTTGCCGCGCTCTCCATTAGGCAAAGTGTTAAAAGGGGAGTTGAGACAAAGGATAGATGCGTTGAATCCCTATACCAGGCCTCACGGCCTGGCCTAAAATTATACCGGCCCGTTGGGCCTCATAAAACAACAATTTTAAAGCGCTGCCTCTAAGCATTCGTATTTACACAGAAGAAGCTCTATTTTTTGCTTGTTCCATTGCAATTTGATTGATATGACCTAATGCTTTTGAGCCAGAAGCTCCTTCAATTGCTTTTACTGCAATATCTTGTACCTGACGTGTTGCATCCTCCAGCCTGCTTTGTAGCAAGGTAATTTGGGCTTGCTGCTGAGCAACCGTTTCTTCTATGGCTTTAATCTTTAACTCAGCCACTTTCTTTTCCATTTCACGATCTCGCTCTAGCAAAATCTTTTCTTGAGCGATACGCTGCTCTGTTTGCTTGATCGCATCTATGGTTGCTTTATCAATCTCCTTCTTCAATTTATCAGGATAACTCGCTGCTTCCTTTCTTAACTGAACGAGGTCTTCTTCCTGAGTCTTAAGGGCATCTTCTCGCTCTTTCCAACTCTTTTCTAAACTCTCTTGTTGTTCGCGATTTTTCTTATCTCTTTGTCGCACCTCTTCTTCATGTTTATCTTGCTCTTTTTTTCTTTCAAGATTTTTTTTGTACTCATAGTCGTCATTTTCTCGTTGCCTATTTTTCTTCAAAAATTCTTCTTCTTCTTTTATCTTTTTCTCTCGCAGCCTTTGCTCTTCTTCCCAACTTGTACGCGTTTGCTCTATTTCACTTTCTAAAGCCATTTTTTGAGTTTGGTAATCTTCTACCAATTGATCGATGGTCAGGAGACTCACATCTATCTTATGTAGTTTATCTAATTCTTGCTTTTCTAAGTGAATCGCTTCTCTTATTTTAGCCAGCAGATTGACCTCTGTCATCATTTTTTCAGATAAATCGGATAGTGTTTTAGAAATTTCAACATTCAGAGTAGAGATTTTTTGCGCGACACTATCAATCCCTACTTCGTTGACAGCCTCCCGAATTTCCTGGCTATGCAATTTTGCAAATTCGCTTTGTTTGGAGCTGATGGCGACAGAATCATTGGCTTCTTGCTGAATAGCTTCAAATTCTTGTTGAACTTCAGCTTTGGTGCGTCTTGTGCGCTTAGGTGTAGTTGTTGTCTCTTTTGCCACAGAATTTACCTTATAATTTGATTTTATGTTTGAGAAATAGTTCTTTTACTCCAGATACATCCATACTATCTAACCTCGTTATCGTTTTGTTGCTATTAAAATCGTTGCAATACCCGCATGTAAGGGAATTAACTCAACACGCGCAAACCCTGTTTCAAATAATTGGTGACGTAGCTCTTGGGGGTCGACAAAATGATGGATGCTATTACATAAATAGCGATACGCTTTTCGATTGCGAGTCAAAAGTTTTCCTAAAAGGGGAATGCCCAGATGTAAATAGCCACTATGCGCATAGCGTAGAAAAGCGCTGTTTGGACGCGTTAACTCCAAAATTCCAAATTTCCCCTGCCACTTTAATACTCGATAGGCCTCCTTCATGCACTTTATCGGTTCTTTGATATTCCGGATGCCATATGCAATCGTCACCGCATCGACACTCATGTCTGGCAGTGGAATCTCCTGGGCATCTCCTTGAATAAACTCCAATCGCTCCGGATGAATCCCTAACCGCTCTGACTTTCTTTTTGCCTCTTTTAACATCTTTTCTGAAAAATCAAGGAGATACGCTTTATCAGACCACGTATTCTCTAAAAATCCATAGGCGATTTCACCTGTCCCGGCACATAAATCGAGTAAACATTTGGGCTGACCAACTTTTTTAATAAAGGCGCAATTCCACTTTTGATGGAGCCCAAAAGAGAGCATCGTATTCGTACGATCGTAATAGGGAGCAATACTATTAAATAATGATTGAATGGACGAAGGGTCGCTTTTGGTGTAAGACATAAGACTCCTCTCTCCTTACCAGATAAAATATTCTCTAATAGCTGGGAACTCTATCAGAAAAAGAGTCTCTTTTCACCAAAAACTCTCAGACTGTCCTCTAAACGAAAATAATTGTTCTTTTAATCACTTAAATTAAACGAGATACCATTAATATCCCGGGAGGCTTCTTTTTTAGGGTTGCTTGAAAAGAGCTAAGCACGTATATTCAAACTGCTTTCGGAAAACCTGAAGCTTAAAGTATCGCGGGGTGGAGCAGGGGTTAGCTCGTTGGGCTCATAACCCAAAGGTCGGAGGTTCGAATCCTTCCCCCGCTATT
>CAZZJE010000077.1:0-9700 GCA_964654295.1 uncultured bacterium
TGAGAGACATCCCCATGACTTTTTGCTTAAGCATCAGCTGTCTAACCTCTTCATACTCCTCTTTTGTCAGCTCATCGACACTCTTTTTGCCAAGGCGTGCAACCTCTTTCGATTGGACTCGATGGACTAAAAGAGACCAAAAGGCAACCAGGTTGGCATCTGCTCCCGAATGCGGCTGAACATAGGCGTGGTCGGCTCCAAATAACTTTGCTAGCTCCTGCTGGGCGATCTCTTCAATAGCGTCAACGTTATCACAGCCTTGGTAAAAGCGATGGTGCGGATAACCTTCGGCATATTTATCCGTTAACCAATTTCCCATAGCGAGCTGCACGGCATAGGAGCAATAGTTTTCAGATGCAATCAGCTTGAGATAGTGGCGCTGATCTTCAAGCTCTTGAATAATCTTAGCGGCAACATCGGGGGCTATTAAAGAGATCTGTTCTAATCCAGCTAAATAGGCAATTGCTGCTGTATCTAACTTATCTGCTTTATGTTGATCTATATAGGCTTGAACCATTCCTTCCATCCGACACCTCCGACTCTTATGTTGCGATAAGATTATAACCCGACTTACCAATAATTGGCCAAGATGTAAGAAAACTTTTGATGACAAAGGTAGGTTTAATCCCCTATGATTTAAAAAAAAAGAGTTATCTAGGATGGAGGATGCGGCGATGCCTTACAACGAGAAGATTGCTTATAATGAACATACAGACCCTTCTCAGAATTTTATTGCTAACCAGCATGCTCCTCTAGATGCAATCTTTCATCCTAAAACCGTTGCCGTTGTAGGAGCCAAAGATAATTTAGGGAGTGTGGGTCGTACGATCATGATGAACCTATTATCGGGCGCCTTTGGAGGGAAAGTTTTTCCGGTCAACCCTAACCGCGATAAGGTTCTAGGTCAAAAAGCCTATCCTAACATTCTAGACATTCCTGAGCCTGTCGATCTTGCAATTATTGTAACTCCCGCGCGAACGGTAACACAAGTGATGCGTGATTGTGTCCAGGCAAAGGTTAAAGGAGCTATTGTAATCTCCGCAGGCTTTAAAGAGCTTGGACCAGAGGGGTTAGCTCAGGAGCAAGAGCTCATTCGCATTGCTAGAAGCGGAAACATTCGCGTCATCGGACCCAACTGCTTAGGTGTGATGAACCCTATTTATGGGATGAATGCCACCTTTGCTAAAGGGATGGCTCTGCCTGGTAATGTGGCTTTTATCAGCCAGTCGGGAGCGATGTGTACTGCTGTTTTAGATTGGAGCTTTCAAGAGCATATTGGCTTTAGTTCATTTGTCTCTATTGGTTCTATGGCTGATATCAACTGGGGCGATTTGATCAGCTACTTAGGGAATGATCCGCATACGGCTAGTATTCTGATCTACATGGAGTCAATAGGCGATGCTCGCTCCTTCTTGAGTGCTGCTCGTGAAATCGCTTTAGAAAAACCGATCATTGTCATTAAAGCTGGCCGCAGCGAAGCGGCTGCTTCAGCAGCTGCTTCCCATACCGGCTCTTTAGCAGGAAGCGACGATGTCTTTGAGGCTGCTCTACAGCGCGTTGGTGTCTTGCGTGTTAACACAATTGCAGAGCTCTTCCGCATGGCTTCTGTCTTATCTAGACAGCCATTGCCAAAAGGTCCCCGCTTGGCGATCGTGACCAACGCAGGTGGACCTTCTGTATTAGCCACCGACGCTGCAGTTCTCAATGGCGCCAAGATGGCTGTTTTAGAACATAAAAGCCTTGAAGAGCTCAACTCCTTTTTACCCGAAGCTTGGAGCCATGGAAATCCGGTAGACCTATTGGGCGATGCCGATGCCGAACGTTTTGGCAAAACTATCGAAGTGTTGGCTGAAGATCAAGGAATCGATGGAATTTTAACTGTTCTCTCTCCCCAAGATGTCACCGATCCCTTAGCGACAGCCGATTGTTTGAGACCTTATGCTCAGATGGGAAAACCTCTTTTGGCTAGCTGGATGGGTGGTGCAACAGTTAGTAAGGGAGTGGAGGTGCTTTCCCAAGCTAAAATTCCAACCTTTCCTTATCCAGACGATGCTGCCTGGACTTTTGCTACCATGTGGCGTTATAAACGCAATCTCGACGATCTTTATCAGACTCCTACTCTGCGCGATGATTTTCAAGAGACCTCAGAAGCAGTTGCTCGCCGTACCCAAGCACGTCGGATGATTGATCAAATTCGAAGTGAAGGAAGGACGCTTTTAAGCGAAGCAGAATCCAAAAAGCTTCTGGCTCTCTATGATATTCCCGTTGTGCAGACAGAGATCGCTTTTGACGAGGCATTTGCCTTGGAGAGTGCTAAAAAGATGGGCTATCCAGTTGTGTTGAAATTGCTATCGGAAACGATTACTCATAAGACAGATGTGGGCGGGGTTAAGCTTAACTTAATGAGTGATGAGCAGGTAGTTGAGGCTTTTCGTTCAATCAGAGATTCAGTGACCCGTTTAGCTGGAGCCGAACATTTTCAGGGGGTTACCGTCCAGAAGATGATCAAATTGGAAGGCTATGAATTAATCATCGGAAGCACAACTGATGTACAATTTGGCCCGGTGCTGCTATTTGGAACTGGTGGTCAGCTTGTTGAGGTTTTTAAAGATCGGGCTCTTGCTCTACCTCCCTTAAACGCCACATTGGCTCTACGTTTAATTGAGCGGACAAAGATAGGCGAGGCTTTAGAAGGCGTGCGAGGAAGAGAGCCGGTTGATGTCAATAGGCTAGCAAAAATCTTAGTTCGCTTTTCACAGCTTATTGTGGAAAACCGTTTGATTGCCGAGTGTGACATCAACCCGCTCTTAGCTTCGCCAGATGGATTAGTTGCGCTTGATGGCCGTGTTGTTTTACAAGATCCAGCGGTTACACTCGATTCTCTGCCTCCTCTTGCGATACGCCCCTATCCGATCGAATACATTGGTTCCATTAAGCTAAAAAATGGCACACCAGTTGTTTTGAAGCCAATTCGACCTGAAGATGAGCCATTGATTGTTGCTTTCCATAAAGAGCTCTCTGAGCTGAGCGTTCGCCAGCGCTACTTCTCCTTTGTGGATTTGAGTGAGCGGGTTGCTCATGAACGTCTGATTCAAATCTGCTTTAACGACTATGATCGTGAGCTTGCGATTGTAGCTGAGGTTAAAGAAGAGGAGAGTCAAGAGAGAAAAGTGATAGGAATCGCACGCTTAAGCCGCATCCGTGGCACTGAAGATGCACAGCTGCGTATGATTATTGCGGATGCCTATCATAATCAAGGTCTTGGGACACAGCTCATCAAACATTTGATTGCGATTGCTAAAGAGGAGAAAATTCAAGCGATCCATGCGCATATTTTGGAAGAAAATGGCGGGATGATTCACATTTGCAAAAAATTAGGTTTTGAAGAGCAGCCGCGCGAAGTGCCGTATATTGTCTTTTTGAAGCTAAAGGTTGGCGCAGTTGTTTAAATGCGCCATTCCAGTAAAAGGCAGCGGTAGTTAGCCTACTCTGCCACTGTTAGATAGAGCGTTAAAAAATTAGGATCGTTTAAAAAGGACTCAATCTCTTTTTTAATCTCTTGTACGTAATCAGACAGAGTGTTGTAAGATGAGTAGGCATTGAGGGAGCCGTATAACCCTGTTAAATGCGAGATAGTTTTTTCATAGCTTGTGTTCATCTGGTCGTAATAATCCCTAATCTCTTCTTTTTTGCTTTCAAAGATTGCTTTTATCGCCTCTGAATAAGCTTTTTTGACTTCTTGCCCTTTTTCCGCGCGATCAGGTCCATATCCTAAGTTGCAAAGCGTTATAATGCGCAGCTTTTTAGCATGTTTTAAAATCTCTTGTAGCTCTAAAATACTTTGTTGGACAGAAACAAAAAAATTGGCAGAAGCTCTAACAGCCGATCTTATCGCTTTTTCATCATAAGGCTCATCTGGCTGCGTAGGTGGATCAGGCGGTGCAGGGATGTCAGACCGATAAGCCGGGTTATTGAGTATTTCTTGTTGTGCAGATAAGAAAATGGCTTCTGGGGTGATCTTTTTAAGAACCGTTTCAAAGTCGAAGTTTGAGGCGGGGGGCGGACGATTTTCTACAACTGGAGGGGTATGTTGTTGCATGTTAGAGGGCTGGGCTTGAAAAGGATTATCAGCAGGATGAATCTCAGGAGGGAGTGCCGGATGCGTAACAGGTTGGTCTCCGGTGTTGAAATCAGATTGTTGGGATGTCTGTTTAGTAGATCTCAACTTATAGATCAGCCATAAACCGTTTCCAACCCATGGAAAGGTTAGCAGTAGACAGACTGCCATCGATTTTTGCTGCAGATGGTTAAAATAGTGACTTTTTCTAGCGTAAGCTGCTATCTTGTCTCTTCCTACAATCACTTTTAAAAAGATTGCAATGACATTTGTCATCGTGCTAAAAAAAGGAACAAAATCTAAAAACGAGCAGATTTTGGTTCCAATATAATCGACGCTGCAAGATTTGGAAGGCGGTAGCTGAGGCACAGAGGAAGTGGGGATTCCTTGTATGGGAACAGAGTTAATTGTATTAGAGGATGTCATAAATTGCTGTTTTTATTGATTAATATAAAAGATAAAAAATTATACAATAATTTTATTGTTGTCAATATGTGATTAGAAATGAGTTTCCTTCTCCAGCCGCCTAATCCCTTGCTTGTCTAGGATCAAACGAAAGCGACTCCACTCTTCTTGAACCTTGCCATGCTCCGACGTGACGCTAGTTTTTAAAACAATGTTGATATGGTAGACCTTAGGCAGCCACCATTCGATTAAAGAGTTTGTGTCGGGATCAATAAAAAGATAAGGTTCTTCTGGATTGCTTGCTTTGTCCAAAAAGCGCCGCATGTTTAGCCGAAACAAAACATTGAGAGCGTTTCTTCGTTCTCCGCGTCTAAGTAAGGTATTGCTTAGTTGAATCTCTTTTTTGATGTAAAGAATCTGTTCGGGACGTCGAATATCTTCTAAAACATGTTGTAAGCCATGGTTGCGGATAAGAGTCGCCTCTTTTGGAGCTTTATCTTGCTTTACAAAGGCAAAATATTCGCGAAGAAAGCCCAGCTTACGCTGCTCATGAGGAGAGCGAATTTGGGTTGTATAGTCGGAAAAGAGCCTGCCTCCAAAATCAAACGAAAGCGTTTTTAGGTTCTCTTTGATGCGATCTTTTAAGATATAGATCAAAACGGTAAAGACGACAAAGGGTTCTGAATTGATACGGAAGACTTCGCCTTGCCATATAAATAAGAGTAGATAAATTAACATTGCAACTCCAGCCGCTAGACTACTAACTACTTGTTGATACTTTTTGCTTACAGCAATCCGATTTGAATGCAGCAGAAGGGCATCTAGGACATATTTGTTTAGCAACCCTTGACGGTAAAGAAAATATTCACCCTGTTCAGTCGATTGATGGAGCGAAAGATTTTCAAACCCATGCTCTTGCCGATAGTGCTGCTCTTGTAACAAAAGATGTGTCAGCTCATCGTTAAATTGTTGATAGGTTTCATGAGATTGGCCGATTTGTAAAAGGCGGCTGAGGTAGTGGTAGTAGGAGTTGCTGAGAAACTCTTCGATGTATTCGACATGAATGGGCGTATTTGGTTTTGGAAAGGCGATTGCGATCTCCTTTTTTAAAGAGGCAAAGGTCAAGCGCAGCTGACGCATCTCGTTGGCCAGAAGCTCCAACTCTAGACATAGCTCTTCGTCACTTTTTCGCTGCTGGATATGGAGATAAATAGCCTGTGCAGATTTTCTCAAAATTGTTCGTACGACATTACCAAATAGTTTAAGCTCTTCATTAAACGTTGTAATCGAAGCCTCTGTACTTTTGACAAGCATGGCTCGCATACGGGCGAGCGGGGATTTTAGCTGGGATGAGGAGAGGAGGTCTTCAAAGGTGAAATCGGGTGTTTTATAGCGAAGCAAGTTTGTCTGGTCTAGATAAAATCCCTCTTTAGAGTAGGTTTGATCATTTATCTGGAGAGAGTTTGGGATAAAAATCCAAAATTCTTGGGTGTAAATTGTGTATTTTGATTGGAGGTGAGGAAGAAACTCCGATTTCAGTTCAATTTGCCAGTTGTCATGAATGTGGATCTCTCCTCCTTCTAAATCATCGGAGGAACGGTCCATTGGAGGGTGTTCCATCATTAGACCCGTCTTATGTTTTTTACTCTTTTCTCATACCAAACAATAAAAACATAGACGAGAAACAAGGCAAAGTCAGAATATAAAAACATAAGTTTGTTATGGAGGATTCATGAGCATTCTGATCAATATTCTACTCAATGCGATTGCTGTTTTTGTCGTTGCCTCTATTTTACCTGGGGTAACTATTTCAAGCTTCTGGACAGCTATTGTCGTTGCAATCGTTTTAGGTTTAATCAACACCTACATTCGACCCATCTTGCTGATATTAACTTTGCCTATTAACATCTTGACGTTAGGACTCTTTACTTTCGTTATTATTGCCCTTCTTACATGGTCAGTTACAGCCATTGTTCCCGGCTTCCATATTAATGGCTTCTGGTGGGCTCTGCTCTTTGCAATCTTGCTCTCTATTGTTAACTCCTTTTTACAAACGCTGGGATATAACTCTAGAGGGTATCGGTAATGAATGTCTGGCTGCGCTGCTACAATCCAATGAATTGGCTTGTTCCAGCAGCAGGCTTTGCACTCAGTTGCTTGGGGGCTTATTGGCATAATTATTATCTCGTTGCTTTTGGCTGGGCAGTCATGTTGCAAATTTGGATCTTTCCTGAACCAGAAGACTATGATAACTTTTTTGGACGTGTGATCACAGGCTACCGACTCTTTATCTATGAGCCAAAAACTATTTGGACTGCTTTGGAGCGAATCTTTGGCCTCAGTATCATTGCCTCTCTCTATTCGAGTCTCTGGTTACAAAATCAACAACTGATTGTCATCAACGCCATGGCTCTGTTTTGCGGGCTCCTCCTTTGGACTCGCGCCTTAGAAAGACGCTGTCTCTCTCACCCTGACTATTCTCCTAAAACGCATCAATGGATTGGTTTAAAAAAAATTAGATAGAGGTTCATCATGAGCGTCGTTTGCCCTCCAGAGAGCTCTCTACCCATTGGTGTGACATGCGAACCTCTCGCTTTAAAACATCAAGACCTTTTACAACCTCTCTTAATCCAACAGCAGCTAGAGATATCAGAGTTTTCTTTTAGCAACCTCTACCTCTTCCGTAGCTTGCAAGGGCATGCGTTAAAAGTCATCTTGACCCCTCGTTTTTCATACATTCATGGACGAACAAGGGAAAATCTCTACTACCTGATGCCGACCTCTTTAGAGGCTGCCCAAGACCAAGAGATGCTTGCACTGCTCTCTCCCCATTACCACTTTATCTTTCCCATTCCAGACTCTTGGCTTTCACAGCTTAACCTTCCTGGTCAAAAGCAGTGGATCTTAGACGCAGATAGCGACTATCTCTTCACCCTAGAAAAACTACTCTATTATCCCGGCCGGGAACTTAGTAGCCGACGCAATCTTGTGCATCAATTTATGTCTAAATATGATTGTCAATCTGTTCCCTTAACATCCTTTAATAGTCAAGAAGCCCACAAAGTGTTAGATATCTGGCAAAAAGAGACTGGGTTAAATGATAAAAATAGCGACTATTTAGAGTGCAAAGAGGCTCTTGAATTGTTAGAGCATTTAGGCTTAGATGGAGAGATCTACTATATCGACCAAAAACCGGTTGCTTTTCTGATTGGCGAGATGCTAACGTCCCAAATGTTTGTGATTCATTTTTTGAAAGCCGATCGTCTTTATAAAGGAATTTACCAATATATCTATCAAGCATTTGCCAAAGAGCTGCTTAACCGTGCCAGCTGGGTGAACTTAGAACAAGATGCTGGATTCGAAACCTTGAGAAAAGCCAAAATGGCTTATCATCCCGACAAGATGGGCATCAAGTGGCGGGTTGACTGGTCTAGACAAATGTAGCGATAATTTACAAATAAGAGGATTCCCATGGGTAAGCCTAAAATTTTAGCTGTTGCAGGAAGCATTAGACGCGGGTCATACAACCGAATGATGATACGCGTGGCGGTTGAAGCGGCACGCAATGCAGGTGCTGAAGTGACATTAGTTGAACTTGGAGATTATCCCCTTCCTCCTTATGATGGCGATATCGAAGATCAAGAGGGGCTTCCTGAAAATGCGAAAAAACTCAAAGAGCTTTTTATCGCTCATGATGGTTTGCTGATCGCCTGTCCAGAATATAATAGCTCCATTCCAGGCACTTTTAAAAATGTGATCGACTGGATCTCGCGTCCCGAACCTAACCAGACGTACCTCATTGCGTTCATAAATAAAGTTGCTGGTATCATGAGCGCTTCCGTAGGCGATCTAGGCGGCTTACGTGGACTCGTTCATTTGAGAGCAATGTTAGAAAACATTAATGTGATGGTGCTGCCTGATCAGGTGACAATCAGCAAAGCACAGGATGCTTTTGATCTCTCGGGTAATCTAAAAGACGCAAACAAACGTCAAAAAATTGAAAAGCTGGCTCAAAAATTAGTTAAGACTGTTGAAAGCTTAAAGTCAACGGGAGTCGCTTCTTAAAAAATAAGGAGCTTAGATTTTTAATGTTTTATTGACTAAAAAAGTCTAATTATTTAATCTAATTAGAAATTTTATTTTGAGTTTTTATATGTCCAGCTCTTTAGTAATCCCTAGTGTGTCTCATGATTCAACTGTTAATGATGTGGATAACAATGCATTATTAAATAGGAATCGTAAGACTAAATGCAACCTTTCCGCGTTTACCGTTAAGTTATTCGATGTAGCTGATTTTGTTCCAGGATTAAGCTCTATTACAAATGTTATTGTAATTTTCTTGAAATGCATTCTTGGTAAAAGCATTAATAAGCTATCTGAAAAAAATTTATTCTTAAAATATGTAAAAAATAAATCTATTTCTGATTGCTTGTTGTTGTTTGTTCCTGTAATAGGAAACGTCTATAAAATAGCTAGCTTTTTTATAGATCTAAACGGAGAAGAAGAAAGAGAATATTTAGAAAGCTTGGAAGAGTTAGAAGAATTACAAGCTTTGACTAATGAAAATCAAGAAGAAAATCGGCTTCATAGAGCTGCATATGAGCAGGCTGTAGAGCGCACCAACCAAAACCAACAAAACTGGAATGGTTTGATGCAACAATATAATGAAAATAGAGCAAGAAGAGAAAATGATAGAAGAGAACGAGAGGGAGCCATTGTAGAGGCTGTTAATAGGGGCGAGCATGGCATTGCTTTAGAAGGGTGTAGAGAGGTCTTGAGAAATAGGGAAGCTGAGGTTGATGAAGGTCTAAGGGTGTTAGATGTAGGCCAAAATTTCATGCAAGATATAATTGCTGGCTTTGTGTGCTATTTGGATTATCTCCTTAGCGAACATACACGCTTTCGAAGAGTTATTAATCAAAGGGCTGCTCGCCGCGTAAGAGAAGTGATAAGACAGTGTGCTGCAGAAATTAACAGGATGAGTCGAAGTGCTTTAAATGATTTAAATAATAATGAATTTTTACGAAATGATGAGAGTATTGCACTTAAAGTTCACCAAGTCAACCAATCCATAGAAGAAACTGACAGATTAGTCGCTCGTTTGCCTTAGCGTTTGAGGCTACTTTTGGAGTGCGGCGACTTGTCGCCGCTTTGTTGCTCGCTTCGACTTGTCGAAGC
>CAZZJE010000078.1:0-9699 GCA_964654295.1 uncultured bacterium
GGAGGTAACTGCAAAACTTCTTCCTCAGATGCCGCTCGATAACCTTTGAGCTTGCGGTTGGGCAGATGAGAGGCTAAACGTGAGACAATCTCAAGTTCTGGCTCGCCTAAGGTCGGGATCGCCTCTTCACGGCTATTATTGACCAGCGCAACTAATCCCTGGATGGTTTCACTAAGCAGTGAAAGCCCCTGCAAACTCTGCTTTTGAGGAAAGTAGCGGTCACCTCCCAGCAATCTCCACGCCTTATTCAACGATAGTGATCCCTCGGGAGTGTTAGGGTAGAGCTCGTAAAAAGCTAAATGTTGCGAAATAGAGGTAGGGTCTAAAGCACCATATAGAGTCTTAATTTGACCCGGAGTAGGTGCAGCAGCTAAATAAGAGCCATATAAACAGAGAGTAGATATTAGCAAAAATCTCATGGAATCAGTTCTTTGATGGCTTGCTCAAGCTCGTCAGATGCAATCAGCTCTTCTACACTGGGTCGTATGCGATAGCTCCAGTTATTCGCTGAAACAATGCCAGGAAAATTAATACGATCTTCTTCTGGATTTGGCCAGCTAAGCTTCGGAGCCAAGGCCAGATATTCATTGATGAGATTGATATGAAATAGACTCGTTGAGCGATGGCTTTCGTATAAAAAATGTTGTAGCTGCTCTCGAGTGATCTGAGGATGATATGTCCAATTTTGGATGGCACAATAAGTCTGGGCCTCTTCAGGCGCATCTCGCCACCATAGAGTTAATGTGTCGGAGTCATGTGTGGATACGGTTGTCATACTTAACGGTGAGTAGTCAAAAATGGAGATAAATTCCCCTTTATGCTCCCAATTGCGTTCCCAACGCATCACCTTTGTCCCACAAATCCCCAACTCTTTTAAAGCTTGGCGTATTTCAGCAGACACCGTTCCCAGGTCTTCTCCTATAGGCAACATGTTAGTTTCTGACGTCAAAGCAGCTAAAATCCGCTTTCCATCGGATATCCACTTCTCCGGGTTGCGCGGAAGAAAAGCTCCTTGGATTGCTGGCTGATTGGGTGGGATTGCCCAGATGCGAAAAAATCCAATGATATGGTCAATTCGGTAAATTTGATAAAGCTTCTGAGCCACGCGTAATCGCTCTTTCCACCAAAAATACCCTGTCGATTCGAGCCGCTGCCAATTATAAATTGGAAAACCCCAATATTGCCCATCGGCATTATAGACGTCGGGAGGCGCTCCGGCTCGATACCCTGTATGAAAGAGATCGGGATTACGCCAAACATCGGCGCTTTCGATGCCGATTAAGATGGGAATATCGCCTTTAAGTTTGACCCCCAGCGCTTTTGCCTCTTCTTGCACATTCTCCATCTGTTTGAAGCAAAGATATTGAATCAAAAAGTTATGCAAAACTGCCTTTGAATGCTCTTGCAAAAGGTCTCTAAAGTCTTGATCGGTTGGCCAGCGTTCTCTTATCGGCCACTCATCCCAGCTAACCCATCCATAAGCTACCTTTAAAGCTTTAAAAAGTGCATAGCTCTCTAGCCAAGGATGCTCTTTACAAAAGAGCTCGAAGTCATGCTTTTGACTCAGCTCTTCTCCAAATCGATCCAAATACTTCTGCAGCCACTGCTCCCTTGCCGGCATCAACGCATCGTAGTCAATGCGGTTGTCTCGCTTAAGCTCTTTGAGCCTCTCTAACTCCTCTCGCAGCTCCGGGTCTCTCTCTACACCTGGTAAAAATCTAAGGCCTAGATGCAGAGGATTGAGAGCAAAGGCCGAAATGGCATTATAGGGACTCGGGTCCCTGCCGGTATCATTTAAAGGTAAGAGCTGAATGACATCAAATCCAACCTTTTTACACCAAGGAAGAAGTGGCAGGAGATCGGGATATTCTCCAACACCACTACTTGTAGAGCTGTGCAAGCAAAAGAGGGGAAGGTTGAGGCCATGATGATGCTTGATCCCGACACGCTTCCATTGTGTGCCTGTCTGACACTGTTCCAACTCCGGCGTGATCTCTTGATCGATAACCAGACTCATGGCCTCCTCCCCACTTAACTAGACAAGCTGTTGGCTCTCTTGCTGCTCACGCATAGGCGCAAGGCTTTGGCTGTCTACTGCCAGTCCCATTGCATGGAGCCCGTTATCGACATATAATGTGACTCCTGTGATTGCACTCGATAGGGGAGAGGCAAGGAAAGTCGCCGCATGCCCAACGTCTTGGCTCTCAAAGGGGCGGATTAAAGGTGCGTTGGCTTCTGTATAATCAACCATTTGATCAATAAAATTGATTCCACCAGGGCCACTGATCGCCTTAGCAGCTCGGCTTGGATAGCCCGCGGCCGAAATAGCGTTCACGCGAATTCCCCACTTGCGGCCTGCTTCCCAAGCTAAGGTGCGTGTATCACTCTCTAAAGCAGCTTTGGCTGAGCTCATTCCGCCTCCATATCCAGGAATGGCTCGCTCTGAAGCGATATAAGTAAGGGTTAATGCCGACCCATTCTTATTTAGGATAGGTCCAAAATGCGAAACTAAGCTAACGAAAGAGTAGGATGATGCGCTTAGGGCCGCTAAATACCCTTTTCTTGAGGTTTCTAAGAGTGGTTTTTGAACTTCTGGGCCATTTGCCAGGGAGTGAATCAAAATATCGATCGAACCGAAATCGCGCTCGACTGCTGTAGCTACATCTCGAATGGCGTAATGATCAACATCCTTGTAACGCTTGTTTTCCCTTACCTCTGCTGGAACATCTGCCATTGTGTCGTAGGCTGCATCCATAGGATAGATTTTTGCAAACTGCAAAAGTTTTCCGTTTGAGAGCTGTCGAGAGCTGTCGAATTTGCCAGCATTTAAACTAGTTGTAAAAATTCCAGAGATGGGCACCCAGACGCCAACGATGATCTCCGCTCCAGCTTCTGCTAGCGCTTTAGCAATCGCCCAGCCAAATCCTTTGTCGTCGCCTATTCCCGCAATAAATGCTCGCTTACCGCGTAAATCCCAATCTAACATGTTGCCTCCAACTATCAAAAGTATGTGTACCTGCAATAGTAACCGAGTCTCTACTTTCGGTGAAAGGCTTTAGATCTTAAGTGTAATTAAAAAAGAGACGAAAAGGCGTTAGGGACGCAAAAGACAAGAAATATCTCTTAAAAATTTTCTAGTATAGATATACATAGATTATGGTTAAACTGTATAAAGTCTTTACTTAAGGTGCTTTGCGAGCATTAGCCATAGTTAAGCGAGTCATTGTCTGTTGTTGAACTTTCAATATTCCTCTAAGATTCGATTCTTCTGTGTTCAAATTCCTACCTTTAAGCGTTTCTAATTTTGATTCTAGATTCTTTTGAATCAGTTTTTCAGCTTCTGCTCTTTCTTTAGGCGGCATTGCATCTAGCCGCTGCTTTTCGGCATCGTTTTCGGCTTTAGTTTTAAGACTACTGTCATCAAGATTTAGATAACTAACTTTCTGGGAGTTTAATGTGCTAAATAGTTGTATATCTTGTTGTACACTCTTTAAACTTGCTAGAGTGTCAGTCATTTGCTTACTAACGGCTTCAATTGATTGTTCAACGCTTGGGGGTGTATTTGTCGAATTTTGTGAAGATTGGATCTTTTTTTGAGTACTTTTAAAACTTTCTAGGTCGCTCTCCAATACTTTAATTTCTTGTTGTAATTTAATTATTTCGGGTTCACCATCCCAAGCAAGTTTTACTCCTAGGGCAAGAGAGGGAGACTTACTTGTAAAGCTTTCTTTTAAATTATCTAGCTGTTGTTTTTTTAATTTAATAGCTTTTTTAGTGTCTTCTATCAGAGTCTCATTATTTGCAACAGCAGTATGATTTGTAACATCTGGGTGCGTTTGTGCTGCTTTAGCGTTCTCTTCGTAGGCATTAAGGGCATTTTGTAGATCTTGAGAACTAACTCGACCAAATATATTTCTAGCTCCTTTAAAAAAACTTGTTGCAAAATGCCTAGTTTTAGGTTCCGATGCTAATTCTTTGTCTATTTTTTCTTTTAATTTTTCTAATGTTTCCATTTTTTTATCGACAAGAGAGCTTTTATTAAGATCTCTATTAGCTATTTGAGATTGCTCAGGACTATTTAG
Organism: uncultured bacterium; assembly: GCA_964654295.1. Lineage (GTDB taxonomy): Bacteria > Chlamydiota > Chlamydiia > Chlamydiales > JABDDJ01 > CAZZJE01. Next base: position 4,083 of record CAZZJE010000078.1, read on the forward strand.
TAGAGTGATGATTTGTAAAAGTTCTTTGCGTGTACTAGAAGACAGTTTTTTAATATTGCTTTGTTTGCCCTCTGTTTTTGCAGAATTAGCTAGTTTAGATACATCGTTTGCAAGTAACGCTGCGTTTGTATAAAAACTTCCATAATTATTTCCAGTAGCGTTTGATAACATATCTACCTTCCTTTAATTGACAATCTTATACTTTAATTTTACTTTTATTTTAATTTTAATGGCAAATAAAGTTAGATTAATTCTGTTTTTTTATTTTTTAAAGTTAGAATAAATGAGAATTACTTTTAGTAGACTGTTAAGATTTAAATCTAGAATGTAAGCGCAGAATATGGGACCTAAAATTATATGAAAAATTCACTTCAACTTTCATTTTTCTTTGCTAGGGGGCCTATAAGCTGATAGATCTCCTCTTTAGTTTTGCCTAAGAGGATAGATTGCTGAGTGAAATGACGAATGGATTGAGCATCTTTTTCTAAAAGATTTGTGAGGGATTGGGAGCTCTCTTCAATACTCTCCATATAGCCAAGCTGCTGGTTGACGCTTCTTGCTACGAGATCCAAGGCTGTAGAAAAACCTTGGATACGGTCTGAGATTTTATTTAATACATTATAGCTCTCTTGTACTTGGGCATTGCCAGAGCGGATCTCCTCCTTATTTTTCTGCATGCCCTCAACGCCAATCGAGATGGCCGTTGTCATTTCAGCAACCGTTCTTTCAATATCTTGAATCGCATTTGTGGTTTGATCAGCAAGACGGCGGATCTCTTCGGCGATCACGCTAAAGCTGCGCCCCTGCTCGCCGGCCTTCTCAGCTTCAATCGCTGCGTTCAAAGAGAGTAAGTTTGTCTGATCAGCCACTTTGGCAATGGAATTAACCCCCGTAGTGATCATCCGCATTTTTTCATTTAATATCGAGAGCTTGTCGCTGATTGAGCCCGAAACCTCCACCATCTTTTGGACCACAAGTTCCATTTCATGGAGGTTATCTTTCCCTTGGGAAGCTAGGATAGAGGTTTCAGAAGTTGATCCGCGCATCGTTTCAGCGGCTTTTGAAATTTCTTTGGAGGCATGGCGAATCTTAGCAGCATCAGCTGCGATTAACCCAGCTGCGGTTTCTTGTTGCGACGCAATCTCCTGCTGCTCTTTAACAGCTGAATTGAGCTGATTTGTTGTTTCACCTAGATTAAAGCTAGTTTTTTGCAGGCGTTCGCCTACTTGACTATTTAGATCGGCAAGATTATTGAAATTTTCACTAATTTGCCCAATTTCATCTTTGAAAACGATTGGAAGCCTAGCAGCTGTGTTTCCACTTTTGAACTCTTTGATAGCTTTTAGGGCTGTATCAATCGCATGCAAAATTTGGTAAGCGAGCAGGAGTGCTAATAGTAAGCCTAGGGCCGAAAGAACCGTTACCAGCGTCATGCTTCCCCAAAGTTGATCGCGCAAGGTCTCTAAACGCTCGTTTAAGACCTGCTGGATACGTGTCGTCAATAAATCCCAGAGCAAAAAACTACTCTGGAGTAGCTGGCCGCCTTGTAACAGAACTTCCGAAGAGTTTGTTGCAGCAAGAGGAAGGGCAGGCGCTGGATTAGCTCGGCTCAAAAAACTATTTAAAATTTTTTGGTGGGCACTCCAAGCTAAAGAGAGCTTTTCTTGCCAGTTTGCCGACGCTTCACTTGTTAACAGAGCCGTTGGCTGGGCGAGAATACGGTTAATCGTTAACTTTAATTGATCCTCTTTTTGCGCTAACTCTTTAAACAGCAATTCTTGGTTAAGCTTGTTTTCGTGAGGAACATTAGTTTGACCATCTTCTGAAGAGAGGCTAATGGTTAAGTTTGTTATGGTTTGCTGGAGAGAAGGAATTTGTTGGGTTGCAGCTTTTAACATCCCGTCCACACGCAAATCTGGATCGTGAGAGAGGTTGGCATACTGAGAAATAAAGAAGTTTAATTCCGAAACATGGGCAATCAATCGTTTAATAATCTCTATCGCTGGCTGCTCATCTGCTGAAACAAAAAGTTGATCGCGAACCTCTTGCCACTGCTGGAATAGTTCGTCAGGATCAAATGAGGAAAAGGTTTGGATGTCAGCTGCTGTGGAAAAGGGCTGCATCACGCTGATCCAAAAATCCCTCGTTTTTCTTAACTGAGTAAAATCTTCTGTCAATTGCGCCTGCTTTTTAACTAAGTCGGCGCGTAAACTGTCATTTGGAGTCACATGAATGCGCTGCAATAGAAGCTGGTAGAGAAGCAGGTCTTCTAAAACCTTACGTGCATTTTTCTGATGTTCAATTCCCTGTAGCGTTAGCTTAGTCTCCTGAATGCGATGCTGCTGCGCCCTGTAAATAAAAATCAGGCAGATAACGGACACTAATAAAAAGAGAGAGATCATCAAGATGAACTTGAGCCTATATGTCAAATGATTGAAGAAATAATTAAATGGCTGGCGCAAGAAATGAATCATCATCAACCTCTCTGAGATCCTACTGAAGCTTTTTCCAAACGTCTAAACCTTAAACACTAAAAAACTGTGAGATAGCAGTGACGTTTGAGAAATAAATTTCCTATATATCTAATTATAAAAATTCCTTGCTAAAGACTTTCTGCTTGCCAATGCATTAATTTTAGGGAGAGTGGCCGCCTTCAAAAGTTCAAAGGTCTTAATTTATTTATTTTTAACATTTTGATGTTAATTTATCTTTTGCAGGAATTTATTTGGCATAGTGATTGCTATCTATTTTTCTGGATAACAATTTGACTAAGTGGTTTGAAGTACAGGACGGAGCGATAGATAATTGCTTAAAAACTCTTAATCAGGCATTTTAGTAAATATGGTAAGATCACAGATCTCAACACAATCAAACGCGTCCAATCGCGTGATTCGATTTATCTAGTGAGGAGGTTCACACTATGTCCTTTGATAATGCAAAAGAAAATTTAAAAGAATTTGAAAAAGAGCTTGGTCTTGAAGGGCTTGGATTCGACGAAAATAATACCTGTATTCTAGGGATTGACGACGAATTTTCGCTCCATATTACATATGAGCCCAACTCCAAAAGACTCTATCTCTATTCTCCACTGCTCGATGGACTTCCCCGCGATGATAAAGTGCGTTTACGCCTTTATGAACGCTTACTCGAAGGCTCCATGCTCGGTGGTCAAATGGCTGGCGGCGGATGCGGCGTTGCGGTCAAAGAAGAGCTGATTTTGATGCATTGCACGTTGGATATGGAATATGCTAACAGCAACGTCCTTCGTGCTTTCGCTCCTTTATATGTCGAGACAGTTGAAAAATGGCGTAAAATTTGCCGTGAAATCTCCGAAGGGCGTGATGCTCCAGAAGAGGAGAAGCGTCCAGCAGCTGGTCCTAGCGCTGGCGGCGGGATGGGTCCTTCGGTTGGACCAAGCGGCAAACCCGGCGGATATATCAAAATCTAACGATTTTGCCTTTTCATATTTCCCCCAACCTATCTTTTCACTTAACGAAGAGATAGGTTTTTTTGTTTTGCAAAGTCCCCAATTTTGTGTTAGCCTCAACATCTAAAACATAACACGTTTTAATGCAGAGGGACTTATGAATGGTGTGATAATTGCGGGACATCTCGGCGTCGACGCCGAAGTTCGCTATACTCCAGATGGACAAAAAATTGTGAGCTTCCGGATGGCGACCAATATCCGTAAGAAAGGTCAAGATAAAACCATTTGGTGGAATGTGACAATTTGGGGCGATCGATTTGACCGCATTGTTCCCTATCTTAAAAAAGGTTCGGGTGTCATCGTTTGGGGTGATATGGGCGAACCACGCATGTATACTGATAAATCGGGCAACACCCAAGTTGCACTGGATGTGACAGCTGAAATGATCCGGCTAAATCCTTTTGGCCGCTCCGATCGTCAAGAAGGTGCTGCAAGCGCTGGCCAGGCCGCTCCAGGTCACGCCTATCCTCAATCCAACCAGCCTAACTATTCCAATCATGGCTTCCCAGAAGGCGATTTCTCTTACAATCCGCAAGCGCAAACGCCTGCTTATGATGGCTATGCTCCCGCTTACGGAAAGGGAAACAACCAGGGAGTGGATAACGATATTCCCTTTTAATCATGCAAATCACCTCTCTGAATCATACTTCCTCCGATTTAGCTGATGTAGTGGCCTTGCCTTATTGGCAAGGCCAGACAGAGATAACAAAAGCTTATATGGAGAGCGAACCTGAATCTCCGTCTCCTTGGAAACGTGATTTTTTCGGGAAAAATGGCGAGTCGTTCCTTTTCTATGCAGCAGAGCCTTCCGACCGCCGCCTGCTCGCTATTGGATTAGGAAAAGAGGAGTCGATCTCTCTAGAGCAGCTTCGCCGCGCATATGCTCAGCTCTTTTTATATTGTCGAAGGATGAAGTGGCTGAAAATAGCTCTTCAGCTTCCCCATTGTCAACTGTCCGAGTCGATTGTCATTCGAGCAATCGTTGAAGCTGCCATGCTAGTAAACTACCACTTTACTCGCTACAAAAGTAAAGAGGAGCGGGGACAGCCGCTCATTCAGCAACTTATTTTGAACTCCTCAGAGGAGGCTATTAAGGAGGCAAAGAGGTGGCTGGTGATTGGCGAGGCGATGCATCTCGCGAGAGATCTGGTGAATGGGTCAGCCGATGAGATCAATCCGCAATTTTTAGCAGGCTATGCGCAACTGTTAGCTGAAAAATACTCTTTAAACTGCATCATCCATGATCAAGCCGCTCTAGAAGCCCAAAAAATGGGTTTGATTTTAGCAGTTAGCCGCAGTGCAATGTATGAACCCGTTTTAATTGAACTGAGTTACCAAGGAGATCCCTCTTCCATTGAACAGGAAGTTTGGATTGGAAAAGGGGTGACCTATGACACTGGTGGATTTACCCTCAAAACGCCTGACTCTATGGAGACGATGAGAGGGGATATGGCAGGAGCTGCTGCTGTTTTGGCTGCTCTAGAAGCTGTGGTGCGTCTACAGATCCCCGTCAACTTGACAGTACTTGTGCCTGCAACAGAAAATGCAATAGATAGCAGCAGCTATAAGCTGGGTGATGTCTACCGTGCTTATGATGGCACGACAGTTGAAATTGGTAATACAGATGCGGAAGGACGCTTAATTTTAGCTGATACAATCGCATATGCGCGACAGAAGTTTAATCCCTCTCGCATCATTGATATTGCAACCTTGACAGGAGCAATTATCGTCGCTCTGGGGCGAGAAAGAATGGGTCTTTTTTCTAATGATCCCGCCTTAGCTGAACGTTTCTTAAAGGCTGGTGAAAGCTGCCATGAAAGGCTCTTTCAGATGCCGTTAGATGATGAGTATGCCGAGGATCTTAAATCTGACTTTGCAGATCTACGCAACGTAGGGACGCGCCAAGGCGGTGCAATCTTAGCTGCCCAATTTCTTAAGAGATTTGTCGGAAAAACCCCTTGGGTCCACCTCGATATCGCCTCTATGGCCCTCTTGCCAAAGCCTCATCGTTACCATCCCAGAGGAGCAACCGGTGTTGGTGTAAGGCTGCTTGTCGAGTCTCTACTTTAAAAATTTTTAGAGGTAATTGCAAAATTCAAGTTACACGGAGGAAATTTAGTAATCGATTGT
>CAZZJE010000079.1:0-9528 GCA_964654295.1 uncultured bacterium
GGGCCTCATAAGACAACAATTTTGCAATTACCTCTAAAGCCTACGCTACATCTTATTCAAAACCCTATTCAAGGCATTACACGCAAACGCAAGCTCATCATCCAAAATAGTATATGCTGGCATGAGATAGATCACATTGCCCATTGGCCTTAGATAGAGACTCTCTTCAAAAGCCAATGCCTGAAATTGTTTGCCAATTGGATTGCTGTAGCCGGAAACCTCTTGAGAGACCAAGTCGAAAGCTAAAATCGTTCCTTGAACTCTCAGATTAGCCACCAATGCATGGCTGCTTAGCGATTCTAAAAAGGGAGTGTAGCGTTGAGCAAAACTTTGAAATATCTTGGGATTGCGTTTCAAACGCTGCATCGTTACAACTCCAGCTCTACATGCAATAGGATTAGCCATGTAGCTATGGCCATGATAAAAGGCTTTTTCTCGCTCATCTGAATAAAAAGCGTCAAATACCTTTTGAGATGCCACAGTAATAGATAAGGGCAAATAGCCTCCCGTTAACCCTTTAGCCAGGCAGATCAAGTCAGGCTGTGTTTCGCTTAAGCGACATGCAAACCACTCTCCTGTTCGACCAAAACCGGTCATTACTTCGTCATAAATAAGCAAGAGCCCGAATGACTTTATAAGCCTTTCCAACCGCTGTAAAAAGGTCGGCCGGCAAAAGCGCATTCCTGCAACCCCTTGAACAATTGGCTCAACTAAAACGGCTGCATATTCCTTTGAACGCAGAGACAGCTCCTGAGCAATTTGATTTAGCACTCTCTCTTCTTTCTCTTCTACGCCTCCTCCTCTTTCCGGAAATTCCACAAAAAATGCGTTGAATAAGAATGGTTCAAATGGACGATTAAAAAGAGAGGGTGCGCTCGTTGACATTGCGCCAAAGGTATCCCCATGGTAGCCACCCTTAAAACAGATAAAACGTCTACGTAGGTTTTCGCCCTGGTTATGCCAATATTGGAGAGCAAGCTTTAGAGCCACTTCGACAGCCGTCGAGCCATTATCTGAATAAAAAATTTTATTTAAAGAGCTGGGCAATTCAGACAAGACTAACTTGCTCAGCTCTTCAGCTGCAGAGTGAGTAAAATCAACGAAGGCTACCTGATCTAAAGTCGCGGATTGGTTAGCCAAAGCCTCAGCCATTTCTGGATCACCATGGCCAAATAAGTTTACCCACCAGCTCGATACGCCATCGAGAAAACGGCGTCCATCGTCTAACTCAATCCAAGAGCCCTTTGCTGCTTTAGCTCGGAATGGCTCCTTGGCCGTTTTCATCTGGGTGTAGGGAATCCAAAGAGTCTCTTGCATCATCTTTTTTTAAGGTTAATGTGTCCAAAGTAAGATTCAAAGCTATTGCGAATTGTTTTAAAGCTTAAATTTTCTATAACTGGTAATTCGGCTACAACAGGAACTGAACCATAAAACTCTATTGCATGGCGATTACTCGGATTTGGCGGGCCATTTAACACAACTCCCGCAACCGGAATCTGTCTAGAGCGAAGTAGATGTAGGGTAAGCAGAGTATGATTAATTGTTCCAAGGCTAGAGCGGGCAACGAGCAAAACAGGTAATTTTAGATGATCAATCAGGTCGATCATTAGCTCTCTCTGATTGAGCGGCACTAAAACGCCACCGGCTCCTTCCACAAAAAGCGGCCTCTCTGCTTTTGGTAGCTCTAAATGGTCTAGTTTGATTTCTACTGCCTCTAAAGCGGCAGCGGCATGGGGAGAGAGAGGCTCTTGCAAACAGTAATTCTCTTCAAAAAAGTGGTGAGCTGGAAGTTGAGTCATTGACTTTACCCAATCTCGATCTCTGCCCTCTTTTGCTCCGCTTTGGATAGGTTTCCAATAGCAGCCTTGAAAACCAACAGTTAATAAAGCAGACACCACTGTTTTTCCAACATTGGTATCTGTGCCGCTAATAAAAAGTTTAGATGGAAGAGCCACCATAGAGCCTCTATTGGGCTCGAGGGTGTGCTTTATCATGAACTTTTTTCTTTGTCTTGGATGAGACATGCGTATAAATAGTTGTCGTGGCTAAAGAGCGATGACCTAACAACATTTGAATTGTTTTAAGATCCATCCCATTTTCTAGCCAGTGCGTTGCAATCGTATGGCGGATTGTATGAGGTGTGATTCTGCCTGCTAAGCCGCTCGCCAAAAGATATTTGTCAAATTTTCTATCGACAGAACGAGAGGTCAAACGAGTGCCTAGGCGATTTAAAAAAATCGCCTTAGAATCAGCTTCTGGCAGATGCCCCTCTGTTTCAAAATGGCGTTCTGGATGATCTAAATAGGCTTTAATCCAGTCGGCTGCATTTTTAGTGATGGGAACGACCCGCTCTTTCTTACCTTTTCCCTGGAGACGGATAAGAAGTTCGTCAAAGTCAACGTCGGATCTGTTCAGAGCAACAAGCTCACTGACACGTAATCCTGAGCTATAAAATAGCTCCATGATGACACGGTCGCGAAAGCCTAGGTAGTTATCTAAATCAGGCTGTTCAAATAGTTTCTGAACCTGATCATAACTTAGAGAGATCGGCAAGCGCTTATCTAATTTTGGAGTTTCAATCTCTTCTGTAGGATTGGAGAGAGTCATCCGATGAGCGCAGGCAAAGCGATAGAAGGAGCGCAGCGAGGCGAGGCGACGTACGATCGTCCGCTTACTGACATTCTTCTTATTCATATTCGCTAAATATTCCCGAATCATTTTGCGGTCTATGATCTCCAATTTTAAAGGAGCATCTTTTCCAGTCCAGCGACTGTCGTAAGAGAGATCATAATGAATTTTATCTGGAATATCTTCTGGCTTAGAAATCTTAATAACCTCTGTTTCTAAGAACTGCTTGAAAGCATTCAGATCGATGGCATAATTACGGATTGTATGCTCAGAAGCATTTTTACTACCTTTTAGATATTCCAAAAAGCGATAGGCAGCAAATATAAACACCTTTAACCTCCATCTAAATGATCGTACATGCTTTTTTACCTACAGATTGCCTGTCTAGCCATTTTTAGGGAAAGGAAAGACTTTCAGGTCATCTGCAACATGTGTATTTGGGAAGATCGGTCGAGCTTCCGTTTCAAATCCCTTTAAAGACAAATAGCGCGCTGAAAAGTGAGTTAAAATCAGCTCTTGAGCGTTCGCTTCTTTAGCAATCGTAGCAGCCTGTTTCGCTGTCAGATGATAATGTTTGCGAGCGAGATCGCGCTCCTCTTCCAAATAGGTGCTTTCGCATAAGAGCAGTCGTGCATTTTGAGCAATCTCAATCGCTTGATGGCAATAGCGCGTGTCGATGACAACTGCGATGCTATCGCCAGGGCGGATCCTGCTGACATCATCCAGGTGAATCAGTCGTCCATTCACCTCTAAAGCTTCCTTCTCCTCCAGCTCTCTTACCCGTGGACCAAGAATTCCATGCTCTTTAAGTAATTTTGCATCAAATTTTCGAGTGTCTGGCTCTGTCACACGCCAGCCGATATTGTCAACTCCATGATCTAAGAAGGTTGCTTCAATGCGGAATTGGCCATCATCATGGACAATCCCCTCTTCATAGACTGGGTGTTCAACCACAGTAATCATTTCATGACAAATGGTTCCGTAGCGCAGCCGATCGAAATATTTCTTGCCGCTAGCAGGATAATAGCAATGGATAGGATGGGTCACCTTGTCGAGGTTAAGTCGCATCAAGATTGAGCCAAGGCCCAAGCAGTGGTCGCCATGAAAATGGGAGATAAAGATGCGACGGATAACAGTAGGAGCAATGTTGGCGAAGATAAATTGTCTCTGGGTACCCTCTCCCGGGTCGAATAAGAGACCCTCTTCATTCCATCGAAAAAGATAGGCGCCATGATTACGAAAACGCGTTGGCTGCTGACTTGAGCAGCCTAAAATAGTTAGATCCCTGACACTCATGCGATATCCCAGCCACACTCCAAATTATCGAGGCTCTTGATGATAGCGATCTGATAATTGCAAATCTACCATAAAACTGCTAGAGTAAGTGGCTTCAATCTATATTTAGAAGGTTTTAAGGAGTTAACGAGTGAAAAGAGTTCCTCCAGCCGCCGTAGGGGTTGTCTTAGATCCAACAAGAGAGCAGGTATTACTAGTGAAACGGCGCGATATTCCTGTTTGGGTTCTACCGGGAGGTGGAATCGATGAAGATGAATCCCCTGAAGAGGCTGTTTGTCGAGAGGTAGAAGAGGAGAGTGGGTATCGCGTGCAGATTGTGCGCAAAGTGGCTCACTACTTTCCTGTTAATCGATTGGCTGGTCATACACATCTTTACGAATGTCAAATAATCGGAGGAGAGGCAGAGACTGGAGAAGAGAGTGCTGGAGTCTCTTTTTTTCCATTAAACGCCCTACCAAAAGATGGCTTTTGTGCACACTATCTCTGGATAGAAGAGACACTTAAAAATTCCGACACGTTTTACAAACCGGTTCCTGGGGTTACTTATAGCAAACTCATCTGGTATTGCCTTTCGCATCCCATCTGGGTGGGACGCATGCTGCGCGCAAGGCATAAAAACCGATAAAAAATCTATTTCTTTACGCCTTTACATTTAAAATATTCTATCCCTTGTATTACTTTAAATTGTGCAAATTAATAGTTGCCGATTGAATTAATATAAGGAGTGCCATGCGTGCTAATCCTCTTTTCGAAGATTTTTTAATAAACCATTTAGGCATGCTTACGCCGGAAAACAGGAGTTTCGTCAGAAAGACTGTCATGCGCTATGCAAAGCCTAAAAGCTTTTGTGCAATGCTCTCTTGGATCTGCTATCGCATAAAAAATGCAATCTTAAGCCTTTTTGGTTGCTCTGATTGGCAAAGGGCCCGTTTAGTCATCTTAAAGAGTCAATGTCCTAACTCCTATCATGAGCTCTCAGGCGCCTATCCCGAATCTTTTAAGATGAGGCTGTTTCCTAAGTTTCAGCTAAAATCTAAAGCAACAGCTGATTTATACCTTAACACATTGTTAAAATATCAAGAGGCAACCTCCCCTAGTAAAAATGAAATCATTCATCAAAACTATCAAACAGCTTTTAACCGCCTAAATACAGACTATCGCAACTTTTTTCTAAGTGTAAAGTATTAAAGTCCTTTTCTCTCTACGATTTATAGGGCGGCTTTACTTGAGCGGACGTTTTAGGTGCAGTCGCTGGCTTTGGAGTGACCGGATGCGGATGGGTATGGCCATCTTCATGATCATGCTCATGGCTATGTGTATGTGGATGCTCTCTTAAAAAACGATCTTCAAACTTTAGCTTCTCTATCTCGCATTCATAGCTTTCAATGTGGAACATAAGCTTAAACTTCTCCCACTCTTCAAAAAAGCTCTTTACAATGGCGATATCGGGAGTCTGTTTAATTTGAACGATAAGGAAGAGCATCCGATGAGCAGCTTCAAGACGCTTTGGTGTATCCTCTTCACCCGGCTTAATTTTTTGCTGCAAAAAGTAGGTAGTGATCAATTCCGCTGTTTCGTCTGATAAACGATCTTTTGTCATTACCCAGCGAATGAATTCATTACGTTCGCGAAGCGTTTCGAACTTGCTATCTTTCATGACGCTTATACCCTTGACCATCGTTTCGATATATTGATCGATTTGATCAAAGACCATGTCGTCATGATAAATCCCGCAAGGCATTTGGCAATGAGCCGAAAGTATATTTCCACAAAAGAGTGAGCTTAAAGCCAATGCAGCAATCCATCCTCTTTTCATCTTAACCTCCACATATTCTTATTTGAGAAAAACTCACAAGCTAGTGGAGTACGTAAATTTTGACAAGCTCTCTTTTCGCTTGACTTTAGCTCTGTGGCGCTTGAAAATTCGCGCTCAAATTACAAGGAGATGATGATGAGTATCAAATCTGACCGCTGGATCCGGGAGATGTCTTTAAATAAGCGCTTAATTACCCCTTTTGTTGACCATTTGGTGAGAGAAGATAGTCAAGGTGGTAAAATTGTTAGCTATGGTTTATCTAGCTATGGCTATGACATTCGGGTGGCCAATGAGTTTAAAGTCTTTACAAATGTTTACAACTCTCTTGTTGATCCTAAGCAGTTTGCCACTAACGCTTTTGTTGATATCTGTTCCGACGCCTGTACAATTCCACCTAATTCATTTGCATTAGCTAGAAGTGTTGAATACTTTGTAATCCCTAGAAATGTTCTGACCCTCTGTATTGGAAAATCGACCTATGCACGATGCGGCATCATTGTGAATGTGACACCTTTTGAGCCGGAGTGGGAGGGGTATGTCACGCTAGAGATCTCCAACACAACCCCTTTACCAGCAGTTATTTACGCCAATGAAGGACTTGCCCAGGTTGTCTTTTTTGAAGCGGATCAAGCATGCGAAGTTTCATACAATGATCGGCAGGGTAAATATCAGCGTCAAGTTGGGATTGTTGGTCCTTGTGTCTAATTGCGAGAGACTTTAAATAAATTCTCTAATTTTCTATGTTGGCTTAAGAGGTAGAGAAGTGTCTATTTATTTAAAGCATTTCTGGTGGGTGATTATCTGCATGTTAGGCTGCGGTCTTTTTTATGAGCATAGCCAGCAGAGACGCGATCGATTATATGAACAACTTGAACGCCAAGCAAAAAGTCTTTTAAAAGAGAAGGAGCTGGCAGAATTAGAAAGGGAGCGTTTACAACTTGAAATCAATAGCCAAAGCGACCCGGATTGGATTGAAATGACCTTGATCAGTAAACTTGGCATGATTCCAACCGATAGTCGCAAAGTTATGTTTACAAGGCCGCAGGATTAATATGGAACCATTAGGCCTCATCGTTTTGCTAGTGATATTATTCTTTTGGTCGGCGTTTTTTTCTGGGAGCGAGATGGCCCTTTTCTCTCTGCCTCACACCAAAGTACACTCTTATAGCCAGCATTCGGACAAGAACAAACGCCTTGTTGCTCAGCTCCTTTCGCAGCCGCGAGATCTGCTTGTTACCATCTTCATGCTCAACACCTTAGTTAACATCTTGTTGCAAAACGTTGCCTCAGATCTTTTCAAAGAGTCAGGTTGGATATTAAAAGTTGGCGTACCACTCGTGTTGACTCTCTTTTTAGGTGAAATTTTACCCAAATACATCGGCTTGCAGAACAATGTAAAAATTTCCAATCTCGTTGCCAAACCAATTTATTGGATGCAGGAAATTTTAACTCCTTTAAGAAAACTGATTGTAAAATTGACTGTACCGATTTCGCGAGTGATGTTCTTTTATCTAAGAAAAGAGCCGCCGATCTCCACAGAAGAGATCGAGCATGTCTTAGAGCATTCGGAAATGATCGGCGTTTTAACACCTGAAGAGACGGAGCTCGTATGTGGCTATCTCGACCTGCAAGAATCTTCTGTTAGGGAAATGATGCGGCCGAAAGAGGAGATTCTCTATTATCGCTTAGATGAACCGCTAACAAAATTAATTCATTTATTTGTTGATGAGAAGTGCACTCGCCTGCCTGTCTGCCATGTGAATTTGGATGCAGTTGAAGGATTAATCGATGCGCGCACCTTTTTTATCAATCGTGAGCGAATTTTGACACCAGAAGATCTGTTGACACATTTGAACAAGCCCTTTTATGTGCCAGAGAACACGCCAGCGAAGCTGCTTTGGAGGCGTTTTGGAGAGCTAGAAGAGGTCTTTGCTTTAGTCGTCGATCAGTATGGCTCTATCTCAGGTTTAGTCACCGACGAAGACCTTGCTGAAGTTGTGATAGGAAGCATCGAAGATTCTAGAGATAGCGCTAAACTCTACACCTTATCTTCAAAAGGTGAGGTCATTGCTTCAGGAAAGATGGAAATAGAAGAGCTCAATGAAATTTTAGACTGCTATCTAGAGAGTCCAAACGGCATGGTGACAATTGGAGGCTGGTTGATGGAGCAATTAGATGAGATTCCGCGTAGTGGAACGAAACTTGAACGCGATGGACTGCTTTTTCAAGTCTTAGCAGCAGATCCTAAACGAATTCAAAGAGTCTTTATTCGCAAGCTGTCCAACTCATCTAAAAGGATTCCCTGATGAGAGCATCTGCATTCTTTTGGCTCTTTTTAAATCTCTTATCTCTCATTGCTCTTTCGTTCTATTCGATGATCGAAATGGCCTGCGTCTCATTTAACCGCATCCGTTTGCATTACTATGTCGCCAAGCATGTCCGACGTGCTATCTGGATCCATGAGCTGCTCAAAAATCCTACCAGACTATTTGGAACAACACTCTTAGGTGTAACTGTAGCTACCTTCGTTGGATCTGAGTGTGCTCGAGAATTTCATAGCGACCTTGGAATTAATCCAAATTGGGCGCCTTTATCGCAAGTGATCATCGTCATTATTTTTGGAGAGCTTGCTCCCATGTTTGCCGCGCGCAATTATGCCGAAAATGTTGCCATGTTGGGCGCTCCCTTGCTCTACTTCTCTTCAATCATCTTACGCCCTTTTTTATGGATTTTGGGGAAATTCAGCAGCTTATGTAATCGTTTGCTGGGTGGTAAGGAGGAGGAGCTAGATTTTTTTCTGAGCGAAGAGGAGCTGCAGAGAATCGTTCAAGAAAAAGAGGAGGAGGCTATTGCTTTAGAGGGTGAAACCTTAGAGACTGCTTCCACTAACATTTTTGCATTCAAAGGCAAACGAGCAAAGGCCATCTTTACTCCTCTTAGTCAAGTGCCCCTTTTTCCTGCCTCTTCGACAGTGGGAGAGATCCGCAAGACAATGCGAACTCGAGGAGAGGAGTATATCCTTCTCTTTAACCGCGGTCCTGCAAACATCATTGGACGCGTGTTGCTGCGTGATCTCATTCGTATTTCTGACCAAAAACGCATCTCGGACTATATGAGCACCCCCTGGTTTGTCTCTGGAGCAACACTACTCTCTCAACTGCTGCAACATTTTCGTCGTAACCAAGAGGATTTGGCTGTTATTCTCAACCCGCAAGGCCAAAGCATTGGCATTTTAACACTCGATCGTCTGATTGAAGAAATTTTAGGTAAAAAACGAAAGAGAGAGACGAAAGCAACCAGTGATTCTTCAAAACGCATTCTGATTGCTTCTCGCACCTGTTCAGGAGAGATGACCCTAGAAAATTTTTGCGACGAGTTTGGAATCGATATTCCCGCAGACAAAGAGTTAACACTATCTGAATGGATCACGGCGGCCCTAGGCCACCATCCTAATGTGGGAGATTCTCTCTTTTTAGATCCTTATGAAATTACGATCAAAGAGACAACACTCTTTGAGGTCAAAAGTGTGATTGTGACACAGCGCCAAAGCGGAATACAGTAAGGGTGTCTTTCGAGTGCGGCGACTTGTCCTTGCAAGATTGACACCCTTTTTCTTGACTTTAGAGGGTTTTTAATAACAGAGTGCTGGGCTAGGCCTCGAAGAGGCCGCTATCGTTTAGACGTTTTTATGCTAGTTTTTCTTTGGTTAAACGCAATCATTAAAAGACGTTGTGCTAGGCCTCGAAGAGGCCGCTATCGTTTAGACGTTTTTATGCTAGTTTTTCTTT
>CAZZJE010000080.1:0-5641 GCA_964654295.1 uncultured bacterium
AAGTTCAAAAGAGTTGATGAAGAAGCTAAAGTCATCTGGCGAACCCTGTTGTGTTGGGCTGAGCTTTGAAAGAACGTAGAGCGTTGGGCCGACTAAAAAGAGTTTGCTATCCATTTTAGCTTCCCCATTAAGATTCATTTCGAAATCAAATGCATCATGATTATGAAATGTTGTTGGATTGCTATTTTTCACTTGGTTATTTGCATTAGAAGCTGACAATTCCCTTACAAAATCGCGATAAATTTTTTGTTTATCCGACAGGTCTGTATTTTCTGGAAAAGTGATCTTATTTACCATAAAGCTCGACCCATCATTTGTTTCTGCAATATACATTTCATACTTGCGCATCTGTTGTGTCTTTGGATCAACAATATTTTGAGTTGCATATTGAGGAAGGGTCGGAAAATAAATGCGAAACTTACCATCTTTTTCCGAGTAGAGGATCCACTCTCCATAACTACCCGTCGTAGTGACTTTTTGTTCTGTTGCTGTAGGAGCAGGGACAGCTTTTTCTTCTCTCCTAAACATCATGAAGAGACCAATTAAAAGTAGAGCAATCAAGATGATAAAGATGGCGCGTGCCATAAGCCTTCCTTGGGTAAATAAATGATTTCTTTTTAAGGGCTATATCCGATTCTAAGGAAAGCCTCAACAAAAAATTCACTATAGCCAAGAAGAAGAGGAAAAGGCTATAGTGCATCTGTTTTTAAAATTGCATTTCGAGGAAAGAGAATGAGGATATTACAACTTCTTTTATGCCTAAGTTTATTGATTTGCATTAGTTGTTCTTCTGAAAAAGGAAGTAGCAAGAGTGTTCTACGCATTGCTTCTGAAAAAGATCCTCAAACATTAGATCCTAGAATTGCACGCGATCTATTAACTGTGTCAACCCTGCATTTACTTTATGAAGGGGTAATGCAACTTAACCAAGAGGGAAAAGCAGAGCCTGGTCTAGCTTCTTCTGTCCTCATTTCTGAAGATGGAAAGTTATACACTTTTACGTTAAGAGACGCTTATTGGTCTAACGGAGAACCTGTTACAGCACAAGATATTGAGTTAAGTTGGAAATCGATGCTCCATCCCTCTTTCCCCGCCCCCAATGCGTATCAATTGTATGCCATTACGGGCGCCCAAGCTTATAAAGAGGGAGTTGGCCAAGAGGAGTTAGTTGGTATCTTCACAAAGGGCCCTAAGACATTAATTGTTCAACTTGATCGCCCTTCGCCCCACTTTTTAGAAACTTTAGCCGCACATTTTTCCTTCCCACTTAACCGCAACTGGATGAAGCAGGTTGAGGAGAATCCAAACATCGACTGGGCAGAAGCCCCTTATTCGGGACCATTTCGTTATCAAGATTGGAAACGACACAATTATTTAGCTGTAGAAAAAAATCCAATTTACTGGAATGCCGATCAGATAAAATTAGATCAGATCAATATAGTGACCGTTGATGATAGCACAGCAATTCATCTGTTTAACCAAAAAGAGCTTGATTGGATCGGTTCTCCCCTTTCTGCAATCCCATCCGATGCAATTGATTCTTTTAAAGAGAAGGGCATCTTGCATACAGCTCCTGCTGCTGGCACCTATTGGCTAAGATTAAATGTTCGGCAAACGCCAACAAACCTAGAGAGCTTTAGAATTGCTTTGGCTCAAGCGATTAACCGCCAAGAGTTAGTAGATCATATTTTGATGGGCGGGCAGCAGCCAGCCGTAACAATTGTTCCACCACTTATGGGATTAAAGACAGTCAGCTTTCTGACACTCAGTGATGCACCAGAAAAAGCGAAGCAATCTCTCGAACTTGCGCTAAAAAAACTAAATCTTTCCAAACAAAATATTCCAGCGATTAAAATTTGCTATTCTAATTCGATGGAGAGAAATCGCAAAATAGCCCAGGCAATCCAGCAGCAATGGAGCAAGACGCTTCAGATGCCGGTTACATTAGAGGCTTGTGAAGTCAAGTTATATGCCGATCGATTAACAAGAGGTGATTACCAGGTCGCGTTAGGTTCATGGTTTGCTGATTTACCCGATCCGATGAACTTTCTCGAGATCTTCGAATCCGCAAACCGATCAACAAATCAGACTGGTTGGCACTATCAACCGTATAAAGAACTCGTTGAGCGAGCCGCACATGAGCGCTCCCCTAATGAACAGCAGCGTTTATTTGAAAGAGCCGAAGCAACTCTTTTACAAGAGATGCCGGTTATACCGCTTTTTCACTCCTCTTTTCTCTATGTCAAACGACCAGACTTGAAAGGAGTTATCCTTTCGCCTTTAGGTTATTTAAATTTCAAACATGCTTTTTTGGAAGCCCCCTAAGCAAAGAGCAAGGAAAAGGGCATGCTGCGTTGGTTGCTTTATAAAGGATTTGTTTTAGTAATCACCCTATGGGTTATTGCTTCAGCTACTTTTATACTCATGCGCAGCGCACCAGGCTCTCCTTTTGATGAAGAACAAGCCCTTCCAGCACATATAAGAGAAGGGCTTATGCGTCATTATGGCCTTGACGAACCCTGGTACAAGCAATATCAGCTCTATTTCAATCGTTTGATAACCGGAGATTTGGGAACCTCTCTTTCGGAAAAGGGGCAATCGATTACCAAGATTATTCGGGAGAGTTTTCCTGTTTCTGCTTTATTAGGAATTGAGGCATTAGTGATTGCCTTGCCATTGGGAATTTTGTTTGGATTTCTGGCTGCCTTTCGTCCCAATAGCTGGTTAGATTGGAGTTTGATTGGAGTTTTTTCTGTTGGAAGCTCATTACCTACCTTTGCGACGGCGATTTTACTCCAATTGGTTTTTGGGTTATGGCTCGCTTGGCTGCCTTTAGCGCGATGGGGAACTTTCGCACATACAATTTTACCCGCAATCGCTTTGGCTCTATTACCCTCCATTTTTATTGCTAGACTAACTCGAGAGCAACTACTTTCTATTCGGCATCAACCCTATTTAGTGACAGCCCAAGCAAAAGGCCTGTCTAAATGGAGAATTTTTTGGCATCATCAATTACGCAACATCTCTATCCCCTATTTTATTTATCTAGGCCCCCTGCTTGCTAACCTGTTGACAGGAAGTTTTGTGGTAGAAAAGATCTTTGCGATTCCTGGATTAGGATATTGGTTTGTTCAGAGCATTGCACAGAGAGATTATCCTGCAATCATGGGTATTACACTCTTCTATAGTGCTATTTTGTTAGGAAGTGTGACATTAGCTGAAGCCATTGCGGCCTGGATGGATCCAAGGCTGCGTTACCAGTCGAGGTCAAGCTCATGAAAGTAGTGTTATCGCCGATGCAAAGAGTTGGATTAGGGATGTTAGGGGTTTTTCTATTATTTGCCATGCTTGGACCTCTAGTTTCGGGGTTTAACTACGACACGATCCACTTAAACGCACGTAATGGGCTCCCCTCTTCCACATATTGGTTTGGAACGGATGAATTGGGACGTGATCTTTTTACAAGAGTTTGGATGGGGGCTCGAGTCTCACTATTTGTAGGAGTCGCAGCAGCCCTACTTGACTTGCTGATTGGGATTACATGGGGAAGCTTAGCTGCATTTAGTAGAGGATGGATTGAAGAGCTTTTAATGCGCTGTGTTGACCTCTTTAGTGCTCTACCGCATCTTTTGATTGTTATTTTGTTAGTTGTATGGCTTGGAAGCGGGCTTGCGCCTCTGATTGTTGCTTTAGCGTGCACAGGTTGGATGACGATGGCTCGCATCGTACGAGGGGAGATTGTGCGCTTAAGAGAGCAAGAGTATGTGTTAGCCTCTTACATGTTGGGAGGAAAAGGCTTATGGACACTAAGAAAGCATTTAATTCCCAATGCGATGCCATCGATCATTGCAACCTTAACCTTAACCATTCCTTCAGCTATTTTTTCAGAAGCTTTTTTAAGTTTTTTAGGTTTGGGTGTACAGGCACCCTTTGCGAGTCTTGGCACGATGGTTAATGAAGGGTTTCCATCACTTATTTTTTACCCATGGCGTACAATCATTCCTTTACTTGCCCTCGCTTGGCTGCTTTTGTCTTTTCAATTGATCTCTCAGCAATCTCTCACCAAATATAACGATGCCGCTCTGTATAGTTGAAGGGTTAACAATTGGATCTAAAAGAGAAAAACCTGTTGTAGACCAAGCCACTTGGCAAATTGAGCCGGGTGAATGCAAAGGATTAATAGGAGAATCTGGAAGTGGAAAAAGCCTTTCTGCTAAAGCTTTAATCCGTTTAACTCCCCTTCCTATTTTAAGTGGAAAAATAAGATTTAAAGGAACGGATCTTTTGGCATTGTCTGATAAAAGCCTGCAACGGATTCGTGGACGAGAGATTGGCATGGTCTTACAAGATTCGTTGGCCAGTTTAAATCCATTGATGTCGGTTGGAGATCAGGTTAGAGAGGCTTTAATGGCTCATGAAGCGCTCTCTTCTAAAGAGGCAACGCATCGGGTGATTGAACTGTTTGAAGAACTTTCGATTCCAGAAGCAGCCAGGCGCTACCACGCCCTCCCCTATCAGTTAAGTGGAGGGCAGCGCCAACGCGTGGCGATTGCAATGGGAATTTGTTGTCGCCCAGCTCTTTTGATTGCCGATGAGCCCACTACAGCATTGGATGTCACGATACAAGCCCAAATTCTTCAATTGTTTAAAGAGTTACAAAAAAAGTATCAGATGGCCATTTTATTGATTACTCACGATATGGGCGTAGTTGCCGCATGTTGCGACAAGGTGGTTGTCATGCAACATGGAAAAGTGATTGAAACAGGAGATGCCGACGCCATTTTCGCTTCGCCTAAAACAGTTTACACGGAACAACTCATTCGTTATGCAAAGAGGCAGATATGAGTGAGCCTCTCTTAGTTTTAGATCAGGTATCCAAGTATTACATGACTGGCGAGCATCGACTTCGCGCTCTAAAAAATATTGATCTCGTGATTCGCCAAGGAGAAATAATTGGTCTAGCAGGAGAGAGTGGTTGTGGAAAATCGACACTTGCACGTCTGATTGCATTTTTGGAAAAGCCCTCCGAAGGTCTGATAACATGGATGAGTCCTCCCTTTAATCGTTTGGATAGTCAGCTGATTTTTCAAAATCCCTTTACAGCATTAAATCCAAGAATGCGTATAGGGGATGCGATTTTAGAGGGGGTTGACCTCAATAGAAAATTACATCCAGAAGATAGGGTGAAAAGGTTACAAAAGCTGCTTGAGATGGTTGACTTACCCTTTGAGTTTGCTAATCGCTATTCGCATGAGTTAAGTGGAGGCCAGTGTCAACGGGTGACAATTGCTAGAGCATTGGCTGTTTCTCCTCAATTATTAATTGCGGATGAACCCTTGGCTGCTTTAGATCTATCGGCTCAGTTACAATTGATTGATTTGTTGAAGCGTCTTTATGCAGATAGTCAATCCTCTCTTGTTTTGATCTCTCATGATCTCTTGCTATTAAAACAGCTCTGCCATCGCGTTGTTATTCTCTATTTAGGTGAAATTGTCGAAATAGCAGCTCCGGAAAAATTATTTACCGCACCGCAGCATCCCTATACGCAAGCTTTGATTGCTGCGATTCCGAAACCCGACCCAACTTTTTATAGAGATAAACCAACTTTATCTGTGCTCTCTTCTGAGATTCCCTCCCCCTT
>CAZZJE010000080.1:5651-9451 GCA_964654295.1 uncultured bacterium
GGTTGCGCCTTTCATCCACGTTGTCCCAAAGCAAAAGAAATCTGCGCGAGACACCCCCCCTGTTGGATTGAAAAAGATTCGAACCAAGCCGTCCGCTGTCATTTCGCCACCGCCCCATAAAACTGAAGTTAAAGAGTATATGGAGAGCGGTGACTTATCGAAGCGTTAATAGAAAAAGGAGCAAGTTTTCTCGTGTTCTTGGGATAAAAGTCTCGTTTTAATCCTCAAAACTCTCTTCGGACATCGCTAATTTAAGGGCATTAATAAAAGCTTCTTTTGTATGGTCATTAACTCCACTCGCTGGCCCGCAATGGATAGGACTTAATTCCATAGAGCTAAAGCATGTATGCGATTTGGCAAGAGGTGAATAAGGGGGATGAGCATAACGTTGAATGGTAATTCTATCCCCAGGCCTGAAAGAGGCGGTTCCAGTAACAAAGGAGAGAAACTTTTTAATCTCTTCTTCCGAAGTTTGAGGATCTAATATCCACTCTTTTAACCACGCCACCTTAGTTGTAATTGGTTGATCATAAGTTGCTTGGCGGAATGAGGTAACGATCACTTGCCGGTCAATCGTTCCCATCGTTTGATCTGCAATCGTTTTTGGTACCTTATTGTATATCTTATTATTCCATTCTGTCTTAGCAAGCGGCAATGAGGGATTCAACGCTTTTCTAAATCCTGCTGCAATCGCATGAATTGGCGCAACTTCTTGCCCTATATTAGTTAAAATATCTACTTTGACCTCGTTTATAATACGCTTCCAATTTTCTGTGCTCGTCAGTTTAAGCTTATCATAGACTACACCTTCGATAAGGATTTTATTTGAAGGAGTTGTTGTCTCATTAGCCTGGCAATCTTCCCATTCATAAGGTTCTACATCCCCGCCGGCTGCTAGGAAAGCTTTTTTAACCTGTGCTTTAGTGAGATTATGCGTCTGCATGGCGAGCACTTCATACTTACCTTGCAATACGGTATCTCTATCAGCAATCGCAATTTCCTTTCCTAATTGCAGAATTTCTTGCTCCGTCAAAGCATCATAATTTTTGTCTAAAAGATCATTAGACATTTTAGCCATGACAGCAAATACAGATGGGGAAAAATAAGCGCCGGATTTTGTTGAATCACTATTAAAACAGTGTCCTAATAAAGTCCCTAACTTTAAAAAATTCTCATATTCGATAGGAGTCAATAGAGGCGGATTTTCAGGATGAGCGATATTGTATCTAGCTGAGGTAATGGGACGCGCGTTTCCTCCTCTAAGTTTAAATTTCATTTCAGGTGTGCTATTGGCTGTAATTGATCCTATTAAAGTACTGACGAAAAATCTTTTCAGTCCTCCATAGTCTAGCCCTGTTTCCTCTGTTCCATCTTCTTTTAAAAAAGTAACATACAAGTCATATCTCTGATGAGTTGCTATTTTGCTTTGGATAGCGTCTACAAGGCGATGCAGGTGCATTCCCGCTGTCTTAAATAACCCATCTCGGTAAGCCGTGACTTTTACTTTATTATTATGTGTTGAACTATATATCGTCTCGCTTTCATTAACGACTTTAGAAAAAGCATGGTTGAACAATTTAAATAGTTCGGGAGCTTTCTCGTGTGGAGGATTTCCTACAGGCGCATTATCTTTATAGTAAGAGATAATTTTGCCCTCATTATCTATTCCAATACTGTACTTATTAGTATGTTGCGCTAATCGCCAATCTTCAAGTTTTTGAATGATAAAGCTTTTGTAGGTGGGGTTGTACCAAAACTTATACTTAACTTCTGCTTGGTTTTCCGTTATAGAAAATTCATAGGGAGATGTTGCCGTATATTGCTGCGATAAAAGTTTTAATAATCTCATTTCCGTTTCAGAAAATATAAACTTACCCCCTTCAGCATGGATTTCCTTTAACTTCATTTCATCTATCGCCACTGATGAAGCTTTTTTTAATAATTCAATCTGAACATCTGTTAAGGATGCCACAGGCTGGCCACTTTCGCGAAACGAAAGAGGTTTTCCCTCGAGCGATAATTGAATACCTATCTTATTTTGTGACGGCGCTGTCTGAGTCCTACTAAACCCCGCATTATCAGAATAAAAATTCGCTCTCGGCTGAATATTAATAATATGGGTATTAGTTGAAGTGGTGGTATACCACATGAGATAAGGTGTATGATTATGCCAAAAAGTGCGGGGTTGCCCAACTCCTTTATAAGATGCCTGTAAGGTTTCGGCAGTCCACTTCAATTCCTCTTCGTCAATTGGAAAATCTTCTACTATCGTAGGTTCAGTTACATTCGGTATCGTCGTTTCAGCTACAATTGGTGGAGCTAAAGCAGCTTCTAAAACATCAATATAAACATGGGAAGTGCAGAGAATAATGGGATCATTATTGCTGCGGGGGATAAAAAGACCGTCATCTAACCTATTTTTATCCTGTTGTTCCTTCGTAACAATGTTAAACCCGGCGTCACTTTTAATGATCACATACTGTTGTCCTTGGTAGTCCAGTTCATGTGTGGTCTTATTTTCCATCATCGTTTTTAGCTGAGGAATACTTTGATCAATCCGTAACAAATTACGAATCGCTTTGGCGTTATCTGTTGCAAATGCGCTTTGATCATTAACTATTTGGTGCATGCCATTCGCATCGGGTTGAATTTTTATAAAAACCCCCGATCTTTTCCTAGCAACATAATCTCTGGTTGGTTGTGAAACGACTCCATCACCTAGCCTTGTTTTAACAATAACAGTATCTTGAACATTATCAAAAAATAGAGAAGAGCCAGTATGCTCATTTGTTGCGGATTTACAAACATTATCCGCAAGGACATTATCAATTAATATAGAAGGTCCAGGAAGCTGATTTGAAGAAGAGATGCCCATGGTTTAAATCCTTTTGTTTATCTTTCAAAACTCAAACTAAAACTAACATAAAAATAGTTAATTTTAAATAAAATTAAAATCATTCTAAATTTTATAGATATTAGATTAAAGAAACTGTTTTAAAAATCCAATTTACAAGTTTAAATTAAACACAAAATAATGTAATATATTAATTTAAACAAGAGAATTAAACTGTTAAGATAAAAAATGAACGATAGAGAGCTGATTTTAAGAGCAATTAGAAGGGATGGGTTAGCCCTAGAGTTTGCCAGCCAGGATTTGAGAAATGATAAAGAATTAGTTTTGGAAGCAATCTCCTACAAAGCTCTTGCTCTTCAATACGCCTCGGATCGACTGAAGGGTGATAAAGAAATCGTTTTAGCAGCGATTAACTATAATGCATCGGCAATCCAATTTGCCTCCCAAAACTTAAGAGATGATAGAGAAGTTGTTCTAGAGGCAATCAAGTATCAGGCATTAACTCTTCAATACGCGTCGGAAAGATTAAAAAACGACAGAAAAGTTGTTTTAGCAGCGATTAACTATAATGCATCGGCAATCCAATTTGCCTCCCAAAACTTAAGAGATGATAGAGAAGTTGTTCTAAGGGCGATCAAGTACCAGGCATTAACCCTTCAATATGCATCGGAAAGGTTAAAAAACGACAGAGAAGTTGTTTTAGCAGCGATTAACTATAATGCATTGGCTTTTGAATATGCTTCTGAAGGATTAAAAAATGATGTAGAGCTCGCTATGGAAGCGATCTATTATAATGGAATAGCCTTGAAATTTGTTTCTAGGGAGCTGCTTTTTAATAGAGACCTTATATTTGAAGCAGTTGAGCGAAATATTGGAGCCCTTCATTTTGTGCCAGAGGAATTAAGAGATTTATTTGAAATTGATTTAAGATCTTTAAAAAATGACC
>CAZZJE010000081.1:0-9318 GCA_964654295.1 uncultured bacterium
TGACAGGGCCGCAAGCAGATGAGTCGATGATCATTCTTGAGCTCTTAGTCGAATTATGTTGGAAGAAAGGACGCACCGGAGAGGATTCGAACCTCTAACCGCCCGGTTCGTAGCCGGGTACTCTATCCGATTGAGCTACCAGTGCAAGATGAATAATGAGGAAAAATATAAGCAATTCGCCTATTTATTACAAGAGAAGTGTTCAAATAATGTAAATCAGCCGTTAACTCTACTTATGCGCCACATCGCTTATCTCATCCTTATCCTGCTCTCCTATCTCCTAATTGGCTTAGGAAGCCTTGCTGCCTGCCTACTCCTCATTTTTCTCTTCGAAACAGCAATAAGACTCCCGTCCAATCTTCCACCATATCCCCCATTTCCTCTTACGACACAACGCGGCTGGCTAATAATCCTTCTAACGATCTTGTCAGCAGGTCTTTTCGCCTCCTTTTTAGCTAAATTTCAACTCTATCCTGCCGCTGTCCAGCTCATAGGACTTATTTATGAAGTTTTGGAGATCGGCCTGCTTCTCTTAACAGCTTTAATCTTAACTTATTATCTCTTCTCCCACAGACTCCTTCTATGCAACTACTTCCCCTCACCCCATCTATTCCTAATTGGAGCGATCCTTCTCTTTCTCTTGGCTGCAGGTGAGGAGGGGCAATGGGGAGTCTCTATCAAGCGTCATGAATGGATGCCATTCGGTTTAAATATTGAGCCGCTGGTTGGGCAGTTTTTAATTAGCTTTGCTATTCTATATGGAGCAGTTTTGCCGTTTTTAAGTAGCTCGTATCCGAATATATGGAGGGTCGCTTTCTCTCTACGTCTGCCTTTAATTCCTCTCTCATTTGTTCCTATTCTGTTGCTTGCTGCTATCTTGCTGCATCCCACAACGACTAGCTACTGGAATGCTCCGGTAAATGTGGATTGGGAGTTGAGCGAGGTGGGAGAGCTTTTGATTTATACGATCTTCTGTGCGGCTGCCAGCCTAAATGTTGCCTGGTGGCGAACAGTGGAGAGAGAGCTTAGGATAGACGTTCCAATAGGACAAAAGGAAGATCGCTAAAGAGTTCTTCGAGCGCCAGGCTAAATTCTCCTCCAGCTCCACCTAAGCGATACTCTTTGCCTGTATAATGGTTGCGATAGCGCCCGCTGAAGGAGTGGTCGAGTAGCAGTCGATGCCCTCTCCACAATTCGGAGTCAATCGGTAAACGATCTTCGCTACCTAATAGAGTTTGGTAAAGACGAATCACGGCTGCAATGACAATTTTATCAGCTGTACGTCTACCAAAAGCAAAGACATGCGAGCTTCTTACGCCTTTGACAGTTAGTGGAATATACTCTCCCTCTGTCAAAAGGGTCGGATAGGCTCTTCTCAAAGTCAAGGTCTGTCGAATTAAGGCGCTCTTGATTGCTCCATTTTCAAGCGTTTCAAAGAGCTGTGCTAATGAACCTTTAGACTCTTCAGCGATCAGATTGCTTTCGCTAAAACCATTGAGGCTAAAATTCCAAGATTGGCTGCCATGGTAGATTTCTGGAATACCTGGTGCCGTCAACTTTAGGAAGGTCAAAGCTAAAGAGTTATAGAGGCTTGAACGATGCAATTTTAGAACAAAACGCTCGAAATGCTCGACAAAGGGATGCATAAGATCTGTTAAAATAGCCGTTATAAATTGTGCTAAAAGGTCTTCCCACTCCTTACCCTTGCTCGACTTTGTATAAATTCTTTTCAAAATGGAAATAAGCTTATCTAGGTTTTCTAGGCAATATTGTGCCCCTGTTTGACCGGGAATCCAGGTAGCAACCAGAATTTGATAAAGAAATAGCTCTTCTTTCGCTGTCGGAATTACCTTTCCTTTAAACGAGACTTTTTTAGAGCCATTCATCTGCTGCCAACGCTGCAAGGACTTTTCCCACGTTTGCGGAATTTCGCTCAACAGATGCAGGCGTGCCCGCCCCTCTTCCGATAAAATCATCTCTTCCGAATGAGAAAGCGTCACTGAATAGGGAGCTTGCTGGCTTCTTTGCAAGAAATGGTCATGCAGCTGCTGTATCGACTGCGGCATGACCAACAGGCTCCAGCGTTCAGATTGGCAGCATAAGCTGAGATCACTTCCTACCATCGCTTGCAGGCGAAGATGATGGAGACTGTTCATCAGCAGTTCCGTTGCGCTTCTAAAAGCTAAAATGAGCTCTTGCTGAGGTTTGGATAGGCCGCTAGGCTGCTGCTGAAGAATCAACATCTTCATAAAAACAGCTACTCCTTTATGGGAAAGGGGTAGCTGATTAACCAGCATCTCGTAACAGCGCTGTCTCTGCTCCAAATCATTAGAATCTAAACTGTTGCAGCCAATGAGAAGGGCTCCTCCTATCGCCAATAAAAGCTCTAAACCTTGCTGCATTTGATCTAGCGTGATATCTCGCCAGCTATAGTGCAATTCAGTCAAAATTAACCCTTTAGCACTCAACCGCAAAAAGTCGCTTCTAAATTGATCCTTAAGCAGACGTCGATTAAATTGGATCGCCTCTTCAAGATAAGGGAGAGCTTGTCCTGTAAACGTGCGATAGGCCTCTTCTAAAGCATCTAGCTTCTTATGTTCAAAATTGAGTGCAGCCAAAAGATCAATCGAACTGCGATGGCGTAGCCCTTGTACATTCCATAAATCGGGTAATTTAGCTGAGGGCGGATTGCCATATTCTACAAAGAGATAGGGTTCTTCCTGATCCTCTGCAGTATGATCCTGAATACGGGAATGAAGATGTTTGAAAAGATCCTTTGGATCCAAAGTGGAGTCGACATCTCCAATACATATTCCTTGAATAAGCCTCTGACGCATCATCGCCAATGGAATCGAAAAGACCTGTTGGACGCATTCAGCCAGTTCAAAGCGCATCGCAACACTTCTCTCATTCGCTTCATAGCGGCGATAATTGATCTCCTGAAGAGCATTTTTTTGGGGAGCTAAACGATAAGTTTGAATATGCAAGAGCTTATCAAATTTATAGATAGATTCGGTCGTTTGACACTCATACTCTTCTAGCACAGCTTGTAATGCTTCTTGAGCATGCGGATAGCTACGCCAAAATTGATCAATACGCCGAGAGAGGAGGCGTCGCTCTTTAGCTTCGACTGTCAAATCATTAGGAAGCACCTGATCGCGCTGACACATCAAAGAGAGCTGATTTTTCATGCCAGCCAGCTCTAATAGCTCTACTGTATCTGCTGTCAATTTTCCAGCCAAATTTTTAACCCAAGTATTAATAAGAGTCCACCAGGTCTCATAACTTAAAGGAAGGAGTTGGTCGCGGTATCTTAGAAAAAAAGCCCCTTTGTCATAGTGAATCTGGAGTAGTCGCTTTTGTAGAGCTGACGCATAGCTCTCTTCTAAAATTGGAAGAAACACTTGGTTGGCCCACTTATGATGGTAAGGAGTCCAATCAATTTCAAACCAACGGGAGTAGGGCGAGTGGATACCGCGCTGCAGAAGCTCTCGCCACCAGCGGTTATGTGAGGAAGAGACATCCATATAGGACGGTCTGATTTCGACAACAAGTCCCATCTGCTGCTCTTTCACGGCCTCCGCCAGGCGAGAAAACTCTTGAGCTGTTCCAATAGAGGGATGGCATTGATTAAAATCGACCACCCCTGCAGTTAATTCCGCTCTCCCCTCTTCATCCGTCACCACTTGATGAATGGAGGATAAAAAGAGGGTGTCGATTTTAAGGGCTGAAATTTGAAACAGCTGCTCTTGTATTGATTTAAAGGAGTAGTTAGGACGTAGCTGTAGTCGATAAAGAGCTGTTGGAAGTTGTCGATTTAATGGCATGTGTATCACAGGTAAATTCTAAACGAACTAAGTCTTCCATAACTGAGGTTAAAAGAAAAGAATCGTTAAATTAGCCAGGCTGCCTGTGTGGTTTGATCAATCGCTCTTCTAAAGAGAAGCATCCCATTGAAATAATAAACATGACCATTAAAATAGCCCAGCCTCCCCAAGTATGAAACACTCCCGTTGCAAATTCAGCACTTACCAACAAAGCTGCAAAGGAAATCCCAATAATTCGAGCTGTATTAGCAATCCAAGCTAGCAAGACAAGCAAAGGCAGGTTGATCCAATATAAAAAGGTACCTCCAACCATAATATAGTTAATTAGACTGCCAGCAATTAACATCGCTTGTAGCGTATTAAGTCCGGAGCAGGCTGCATCGACAATGACAGGCAGCTGGTTGATGAATATGATCGTGCCTTCTCGCTCAACATGATATCCCAGCAGATCAAAAAAGTGGGCCGTCGCCCAAGCTCCAGACAGACGAAACCACCAGCCAACGCGATCAGCATTTAAGGTCACCCAAGGAAAAGCCATGAAAGGCAAAATCAGAAGCTGTCTTAAATCTGTCAAACGACTCGTATCGACTCGTGATGTGATCCATGTCCACAACAAAGTGACCCAGCCGATTGTCAGTAACAGGGTATTATCAAATAAAATCCCTAATAAAAACAGCAGGGCTGCAATCGCCAGCTTTGCCACGGAAAAGGGCTGCGGATTTTCTCTTAAAGTCCAAGGAGCACCCATCCAGACAAATAGAGGAAGCGCAACCAAGATAGGCAGTGTATCATCTGAACTAGTTGCCCATTTTAGATCTCTTAACCAAATAAAGAGGGCTAAGATAGCCAAAATAAGTAGATAGGGCCATTCACGGCGTACGCGCTCCATTTGCAGCAGGCTCCTCTGTTGCTGAAGTGTTGTTTTGTGTCGCTTGTGCTGCAGGCTTCTTCAGCTCCGCCTCTTTTTGCAAGATGGCACGATAGTTTTGCTTTACTGTCGGATTGTTAGGATAATTTTGCAACAGCTTTTCTGTTAGCTGCTTAGCCCGTGCCCAATCTCCTTCAGCAAAGGCTTGTCGCGCTAGAAAAGATTGCGCTTCTGGAGAGCTATCTTCTATAGAGCGATAAATTGCAATTGCTTCTGCTGGCTTCTCCTCCAAAAAGGCAATCCTAGCCTGTATCTCTTTGCCCATGACAGACTCTGCTAGCTTAGGTTGAGATGCGATCATCCCCTTCGCTTCGCTATATTTTTTTTGTTCAATATAGATCATGGCTACCAAAGCTGCCGCCCTCTCCCCTTTGTCATCTTGCAACTTAGACAAGGGGACTAAAAGCTCTAAAGCCTTCTGCGGATCCTTCTTTGCCAGCCAAAGCTCTGCCTCTAACAGCTGCAGCAAAGGGGTCTGCGCCTGCTCGGCTGCATAATTTTGGGCTGCTTCTATCCCATAGATAAAACGCTGGGCTTGAGTAAAGGCAAAAGCAACCCAGTCTGGATAGGCTTCAGGAATTTTTTTCTCCTGCTGCAGCAATAAAGCCGCTTGCATCCAATCGACGTTTAATAAAGCCATCGCAAAAATATTGGGGTCGCGGAGCATCTGCTCTGTCACTTCAGGCATCTTAAAAGCTTTGCCTTGCTCTTTTTCCTGTTTGGCCAACTCCTCCAGCTCTTTGAAAAGAGGGGGAAGCTCGCTGTTAGGAGATAGAGAGATGACCTGCTTTGGATTTTGCGACTCTTCTAATGAAAGCGTGCTCTTACGGCGATAGGTTAAAATGCGTTGGATAGCCCGCTCTAGTTCAGGCTTCCACGACTGCTGGCTAAAGGGATTAAATTCAACAAGCATCCAAGCATCATTTTCCCTCTTCTCCTTTAAAGCCTGCAATAAACGCAGCCAAAATGTCACCTGTTGGGTCTGTAAATAGTTGTACCCATTAGGAACCTTTTCAAAAGCTTCAAAATCCCAAAATTGATCTTGAGGTAGCGACTTTAAGTAGGTAATTAATGGAATAAGAGAGCGATTTGCAATGACAGTGTCTTTGCCCTGCACCTCATCAAGATTGACATCAGGCAGCTTCACTGGCATGAGGACATGTTCCAGGAAAAGTAATTTAATCCAAATCTGGTCGGCTTGAGCTAGATTCAATGACTCTCGCCATATCTCAAGCGCTTGGGCATACTGCCTTTGGCGAAGAAAAAATTCGGCTAGCTGGTCACGCCATAGGGAGTTATCGGGGTCAAGCTGAACAGAGCGAATATACTCCTGCATCGCTAAAGCAGGCTTTCCATTGGCCTCTAGCAGTCGCGCACGGTAGAAATGAACCACGGGGTTATTCGCATCTTTGGCATTCGCTTCATTCAAGATCTCCCAAGCTTGGGCTGGCTTTTCAGCCAACAAAATCTGAGCTAAACGAATAAGGCGCTCCTCTTCATCATGTCCTTCAAATGTCTTCGACTGTAGCATCGCCAATGCTTTTTCTCGTTCGCCACGGCTTTGTAAGGAGTCGACGTCTAAGAAAAACCAGCGCGCAGGCTGCGTCTCTTTGCTTCTCCATCGACGTCTTAGATCTTCAAAACCGTTTTGATCTTTACGAATCACAAAATAAGAGCCAATTAATAGGGCTGCATCTTCGTTGTTCTCTACTAAATCTGGCCGAAAATTGTAGATCAGAGCCAGGTCGACAATATCATTTTGCTGCACAGCTGCATCGACAGCTAGCAGCAGCCAGCGCTTCTGCTTGGGGTTATTCTTTTCTAAAGCAATCTTTTGACGTTTGATAATCTTCACGGCTTCATGCGGCTTATGCTCCTGAAGCAATTGATTCGCCTCTTTCCACTCTCTCTCTTCTAAAGCTTGCTGCTCTTCAGGCGAAAGCTGTTGCTCTGAAAAATATCTCGATCGATACATATAATAACCGATCCCCAGAGCTCCTAACAAAATAAAGATCAAGATAATGATCCCAAGCGAACGTCTACGCATTGCTTTCTCCCTTCCCTTTAGCTGGCTAGCTTAACGCATATAACTCGAAGTGCGGCGACGACATTCCGGGCAATCCTCTTGTTCTTGGAAATCCAAATAGTAGGAGGCCTCACTGCCATAACGATAGCTATAACGTCTTGGATCGCGACGAAACTCACGCAACTCCTGTTGATTTCGATCAAATAGATTAGGTTTATCTCGATCTAAATCGGCAACTTCTTCTGTCTCTTCAATCTCTTGCTTGCTGTTTACAGGTTTTTTGCCTTTAAAGCCAGCATCCGAACAAGCTGTAAACAACCCAAAGGCAACGAAAGGAGTCAGAAAAAGGCTTAATCGATCCATTGTTCCCTCTTGCAAGAAGATGTAGAGATCTATCTATGTTGTCCATACATTGAGTTGTAACTAACAAAAAAAATTTTAGCAATTATTCCGTGTATTCTCTAATAATTTTAACTATCACGAGTAGCGTCTGGAGTTTCTGGAGTGCGGTAACTTGTCGCCAAAAGCAGCCTCAAACGCTTATTTTGCAGACACTTCCCTTTAGCTTGACGCCGGTGTAACTTGTTACGGCAAAAAGAGGCTAAAGAGTCTCTTCGCTTGAGCCTGCTATTGTCTTTCCTGCAATCCAAGAGGTCGTCCAAGCGCTCTGAAAATTAAATCCACCCGTGACACCGTCGATATCTAAAACCTCTCCCGCAAAGAAGAGTCCCGGCTGAAGACGGCTCTCCATCCTTTTGAAATCAACCTCTTTCAAGTTGATGCCACCACAAGTGACAAACTCCTGTTTATAGGTTGCTTTACCTTCCATCTGAAAACGATCAGAAAGCAGACGCTGAACCAGAGATTCCACTGCTTGATTAGAGAGCTCGGCCCAATGGGCCTGGTTTAACTGCTCAAGCTGAATCAATCGTTTCCATAGCTGTTTTGGGATAGGGGCAATTGGGTCTAGGTCTATCAAACGCTTTGCCAGTTTGGAGCGTCTTTGGATGAGTTCCTGTCTTAACTGCTCGCTCTTGTAATTTGGTAGCCAGCTTACCTTAAGATCCGTCCGATATTGACGCGCATGCAGGTCGCGTGCAGCCCAAGCCGACAATTTTAAAGCCGCCGGTCCGCTAAAACCCCAGTGTGTTAACAGTAAAGGCCCCGTCTGCTCCCACTCTGTCCCCGGAATCGCAATCTTTGCTGGATCGACACTGATCCCTGCTAAATCAAGGAGAGGAGACGATGGAATTTCAAAGGTGAAAAGTGAAGGCACGGGAGGCACTAAAGTGTGTCCAAAAGCTGTCAACCAGCCCTCAGCATTCTTAGCACTGCCTGTCGCAACAAGCAACGCCTCACATAAGAGCTCTTCTCCACTCGATAAAGTTACTTTAAATTGCTGATCTTCTCTCTGAACACGCTCAACCCCTGATCGCAACCGTATCTCTACATTTGCTCGATTGGCTTCGCGCACCAAACAATCAATAATTGTTTGAGAAGAATCTGAAATTGGAAACATCCTGCCATCTTCTTCCACCTTTAACTGAACACCCCGCTCTTCAAACCAGGCAATCGTATCGCGCGGCTGAAAACGGGTAAAAGGACCGCGTAAAGCAGCGCCCCCTCTTGGATAAAAGTTCGATAGACGAGCTGGATCAAAACAGGCGTGCGTCACATTGCAACGTCCGCCTCCCGAAATTTTTACTTTGGATAAAAGTTGATTTGTTTTTTCAATTAGAGTGACCTGCCACTTCGAGCTTGCTTGAGCACAGATAATGGCGCCAAAAAAGCCGGCCGCACCTCCACCAATGACTATACAGCGCCGCTTATTCATAAAATCTCCTGCATCTCTTAAAAAGATTTGCAAGAATAACATAGAACGACAAATCTAGAAAAGAAGCGCTCTCTTATTTATCCTTTCCGATAACAATACGATCGACCTCGTTTGTTAGCTTAACCGAATGCACCTGCACTCGATGTGCATGTTTTTCTATAAAAGGGGGCGATCGGTGTGCCACAGAAGGCTTTTGCTGGAGCATAGCGACATACTGCTGTAAATCAGGATGCTCATGCTGTGAAAACGAACTTAAATAAACCGTCATTATAGGACCTCCATTAACAACATACCTATACTTTAAAACAATTAATTTAATTATTAATGTGGTAAATATTAAGAAACGATTTATTTGCAATTTTTACAAAAAAATATTTAAAAAGAGAAAACAATGACTTTTCTTCATGGCTATATCGATTCACATGCACACTTAACAAGCGACGGGGTTTTCGAAGAGGCCGATCAACTTGCCAAGAACGCCTGGCAGGCTGGATTACGTGCAATTGTTAATATCTGCACCGATGCTGTGACTTTGCAGAGAGGTATCGAACTGAAGAGACAATATCCCTGGATCTATTTAACAGCTTCGACCACTCCCCATGATGTCGCAAGAGAGGGTGAAAAAGACTTTGAGCCAATTGCCGCTGCAGCTCGACAAGGTGAACTTGTTGAGCAGCCCAAGAAACAGCCGTTTCCTGAGAAA
>CAZZJE010000082.1:0-9208 GCA_964654295.1 uncultured bacterium
TAATGATCGATGCGGGTGCACCAATTTCTCGCATATTATCTAAAATTTTCAGCCGCAGCTGATAGAGAAAAAGCTGTTTAATGAGCAATTCTTGTGTGGCTTCGTCAGAGCGTGTGCCTTCCGAGATAGATTTTAGACTCTCTTTAATCATTAAATCGGCTTCAGCAAGAGAGCGATCAATTGTTTCTAAATAGAGAGTTCCAAGGGAGGGATTGGATTGCATCTCTTTAACAAATTGACCTTCACGGAAAAGCGCTAGGTTAACGAATGCTTGGTTCCGTCTACTATTTAACGCATTAGAATCACGCTTGATCCAGTTGAGGACATGGTAGGGAGTTAAGTTCGGTTTGGCTGTCATAGAAAAGAAGGGCTCAACCTCTTTGGGAGATGCCACTGTATAACTGTTCTGCTTTTCGGATGACTCTAGAGCCTTTTCCTGCTTATCTTGCAGGTAAAAGTGAGTTCTGTGGTAAGAGTTATCAGTTTTATTATTCACCTCTTTTACGATAGAGGGATTGCTATAACTATTTCCGCTAAATAAGTAGGATAGTCTTGTATCAAGGGGTCCCCGGTTTGTGGCACTGTCTAAGCGGAAAACATTTTTTTGGCTATTAAAAAGGTCTAAATCCTCTGTCCAGCTATAAGAAGATGTTGTTACGAGTAGAGTGTTAAAGAGGGATAAATCTCTTAAGACGGCAAAGTGTTCAGGAAGGGAAGGCTCTTTTCCTATCCAGAAATTGGCAAAACGCCAATCGCTTTGGTAGATTTTTGCTGTTTCATGATCTTGAGAATGGAATTGGTCAATAGAATTCCAGTTAGAAACTTTTTCCATCCATTCCGAGAGGTAGTAGTAGTCTCCCGATGTTTGGGGGATAGGCAGCTCAACAGCACGGCTAAATTCGCTGCCCCATTTTGAGTAGTCAAAAAGGGTTTTAGAGCTAAGATCCGATGCAGCGTGCCTATGGGTGTAGTAGTTAATCAGCGTGTTTAATTCCTCTCGAATACTTGGGGAGTAGAGAGGATTATGAAAATGATTTTTTAGATATCGCAGAGGAGCGAATGGAAGAACAAAATCTCTCAGCTTATTTTTCTTATCAGGATATTGGAGCTCTTCAATATGGCAAGCTAATTCAAAGGCAATGGCTTGAACTTTATAAAGCGCAATGATGCGGTCGGGAAAGGCTACTGCATCTTTTCGCATGTGATAAAGGAACATTCTGGATAAATTGTGAAGAGCGTTTAGGGCGGTTGTCGACTTCTCTAAATCCATATCCTTCCATTGATCCTGAGAAAGGAGAGGAAGGGGTAAGCGACGGGCAAATTGTGCAAAGTAGTCGATAGTAGCCAGTTGCTCTGCGTCTGTCTTAGCTTGCATGCAATAGGCCTCCACCTCTTTCAACTGCAGCTCTAGCTGCTCTGGAGAGAAAGTTCCAAAGTCTTGCAGCGTATGCTCAAGAGCGGTCGTCTCTCCTGTAGTTCCTTTTGATGGCGATAGATCAGCTGCATTTCGGGCGGGAGCATCTATTCTCTCTAATGTTTTAGATAACACAGAAGAGTTGAGAGGGGCTTCTGCCTGAGAGATAAAGTCTGCATGCGTCGTAGAGTCTATGACTGGAATCTGCTTAATGGAATGAAAGACTTCTGTGGCTAGCAGAAGGCTACGAACGACTTCATTGGGACTGAGCTGAGGGCCTTTTTTAGATGTTTTTGGTAGTAAACGGCGGATTAATGTCTGGATCGTCTGCTCGGGAATTGGGTCAGGCAGATGCTCGACATCAATGTTCTCTTCGGCAGCGATCTGAAGAAAGTCTTGAAATGAAAGTGTTTCTGAAGCTTGACCAGACGGCTCTGTAGCAGAGCTAGATTTGGCAAGTGTTAGCGTATTTCGACAGAAGTTTTCTGTCCCTTTTCGAAGAACTTCCACTCTCTTTGGCTGATCTAAAAGAGAGCGATCACTTTTTGAAAGCGCTCCTGCCAAGGCAATTCTCTTTAACAAATGCACCGAGGTTTTATAGCTATCGCGGCCTAAGCAAATATGCATATAGGCCAGCCAGGATCTGATAGAACAACTTCCTGCTCTCTGTTCTGTGATGTAAGGATAGAGGGCGGGGATGGGAACAAGCTTATCTTTAAATCGATTAAAGATACCTTCATATATGTCTGCAGGGCTATATTTGTAGTCAGGTTTAATGGAAATCGCGTTGGGTTCTATTAAAGCTTGAATAAACTTAGAATCGGAAACTTCTGCTATGGAAAGACCTTGATACAAGCAGACGGGGTTCACATAGCGTTTGGCTGGACCAGGCAAAAAAGCGTGGTAACTGATGCCATCGCCTGTATTAATTGTTAAGCACTCGTATGTGCCTTTGCTTGTACAGCGAATGACGCAGAGCATGGTGTGGCCGCCCTTTTCATTGCTCCATCCGGAGGGAATCACAATCGATTCACCTGGTTTTAAAATGCGGATAGAGTGTGAAATTCGGGAAGAGAGTCCCTCAATTAAGTGCTGTTGTTTATCTGGAGGGCTGATTTTAATTTTAGCATATTCGGTAGCTAATTTGCCGCCCTGGATAAGCTGTGCCGAAAACTTTTCTAGGGCTATCGCCTTTTCAATCTGCTCTTCTCCTAAAACGGCCTCTTTTGTTTCTGGATGCTGCTCCATCTCTTCCAGCAGTGTATCTGTTAAGGCTTTAAGATAAGCAATTGACTCTACCGTTGAGTTGCCTTCCAATTTATTGCCATTTTCATCTTTCATTCCTCGCATAAAGCCATCTGCAATAAAGTTGGCTAAATTTCTAGTAGTCGAAAGCTCTTTAACGACTTCCTGCGGAGTTTGATTTTTAGAAGAGATGAAATTTAGATTCTTCAGAGAGGCCAGTTCGTGCTCTTTGAGGAGAGCTGGATCGGCGCCATCGTCGAGCAGGAGAGGGATCAAGTTGAGGAGATTTTTTGTTAATGCAATGGAAAGCGGCCTTTCACCCTGCTTATTATCCTTGTTGATTAAGAGAGTGTGAGCGGCCTTTTCCATCAGCTGAGTAGCCACCTCAAGCTTATTATTTTTCAGGGCGAGAATAAGCGCACTGTCGCCTGTTGACTCTTCGGCAATGTGATTAAAAGCGAGACCCGCTTCTAATAATTTGCACATTAACCGTTCAGCTAAAGGATCGGGAGAGTGACAGAGAGCGATCCAAACTTTTTTTTGCTGTTCAATTGATAAATCTTCAATCGAAGATTGGCTTTGCACAAGGATAAGGGCTGACGCATAGGCTTCTTTTTCTAGAGCATATTGTAGAGGAGAGGCCTGAAGAGAGTTAAGTCTGTTTGGAATCAGCTGCTTCTGCTGTAGCATGGCAAGCAGGGGATCATTGCCGTTTTCAATCGCTAGTTGGACTAAAAGCTCAACTTTTTCATCATTTAAATGCGTCTTTTGTAGAAATTGAGAGATCTCCTCGAGATGCAATCGATCTTCAGAAATGACCTTTAAGACATCAGGAATGGCATATTCATGCTCTTTGAGCCAATTTTCAATCTCACGATAGAAGAATAGCCAGTGGAAAAAAGCCTCATTTTGTTCCGGAATATAAAGAGGCTCACCCACTTTCAAAGAGCTGTTGTTTTGATAAGTCGTGATGATGGGTCTTAGCTTACTCTTTAGCGCATTTTCATCCCCCTTGTTGTTGGAATAAGAGAAAGAGAAATAAGAGTACCGATCCTCTTTTAAGGCGGCACCATTTGCAGCTAAGAAAATAGCAATCTGCTCACTCTCTAAATCGTTTTTGATTCCATAGCTAGAGATGGCTTTGTTGAGTTCTGCCGATCCATCATTTTTAAATTTAATTCCTTGGTCAAAAAAACATTCCACAACTTCTAAGCTGCACCAAAGTGCTTGGGCTAATAGATTTGGATCACTGCGTGCCTGCTCCGTATCCAAGATACCCTGCTCGATCATTAAGATGGCAAGTTCACTCTCTCTCTGCTTCAGAACTGTTTTAAATGCTTCTAAATCTTTTTCCTCGGCGTAGAGGGATAGACGAGGCACAAATTGTCGAAAATCACTTAGGCTTCTCTTATTGAGTTTTGCATCGCGATGTAAATTAACGGTAATAATTGTGTTAACTAAAGATTTTATAGTGGCCTTATGCTCTGATGACCAATCACGGTTTATATTCAAAACTTCTAGGCAGCGATTAATTAAAACAGGTGAATCTGTCAATTCGTTTGTTAATACAGTGTTAAATGCTGCTGACTCCTCTGCAATTTCAAAGATCTTTAAAATTGTTTTGTTGTCGGTCTTCTTGTTAATTAGACTAATTTGGATGATTGCCCGCTCCAAATCTTTATTTTGATCCCCATCTAACCACTCTCTGTCCAGAGAGATTGCTTTTATCAGCTGCTGTAACTCTTCAGGATGCTCTTCTAATCGACCAATCACCTGATCTTGGTTCAAGTTTTGGTATTCCGGATGGGAAGAGATCAGCAAGAAATTTTGAGGCAGGGAGGGCATAATAACCTCGGATTTATTAACGATCTATTTTGATTTTAATATTTATTTTAATAAATTGATAAGCGTAAAATTAGGACAAATTCTTTTAAAATGGAGTGAAAAATTGCATGGAATAAAAATCTAATTTTTTTAAATGACCTTATCGTTGTAATCGTTCCATCGTTCTAATTGTTGATTTTTAGGTGGTTAAGAGGGAAAATAAGCTCACTAAATTCAATATACTTGTTGTATTAGAGTTGAGATGTAAGTTATTAACTTTATGGAATTTATAAACAGAAATTACCAGGTTAACAGATGGTTCCTTTTCCCATATTTTTAACCGCTGAATGGCGTCATCTCATCATGGTAAATTTTGAGGTGGATCCGGAGTTATTACTTCCACTAGTCCCAAAAGGAACCGAGCTTGATTTATGGGAGGGAAAAGCTTTTATGAGTTTGGTCGGATTCCTCTTTTTAAATACCAAAATTAAAGGAATTTCAATTCCATTTCACCGCAATTTTGAAGAATTTAATCTACGCTTTTACGTGAAAAGGACGCATCCTGAAGGCGACAGGCGAGGGGCCGCTTTTATCAAGGAGATTGTTCCTAAACCTGCTATTGCATATGTGGCGCGTAAGCTATACAACGAAAATTACATCGCCTTGCCAATGCGGCATCTGTTGCGGGAGGATAGCAGTTTTAAGGATGTTAAATATGAATGGAAGCTAGAAGGGGATTGGCAACATTTAGCTGTCAAAGCCTCTAAAGAGAGCTTTTTTCCTAAAACAGATTCTATCGAAGAGTTTATTGCAGAGCACTATTGGGGTTATACGAAGCAGCGGGATGGAGGTACAGTCGAGTATCAAGTTAGCCATCCCAAGTGGGCCATTTTCTCTTGTTTTGATTTAAAGATGCAAATTAGTTTTGAAAAATTATACGGATCCCTCTTTGCACCCTATCTACAGCAGGCTCCTCACTCTCTTTTTTTAGCTGAGGGATCGGAGGTATCTGTTTCAGTTGGTCGTCGGATCTGCACAAATAACAAAATGACAGAAAGAGATATTTAAAAGTTTAGTGTAGAAACGATCCGCCAGTTAAAAACTGATAATAAAATAAGTGGTTAAATATAAACTGGATAAAGTTGTTAGATGTATCCATAAACCGCTTATCGTTATATCCTTAATATCGTTTTAATCGTTAATTCTTGTTTGATAGTTCGATGACCGTGGAGTTTACGAATTAAAATTAGAACGATACAACGATTAAAACGATAAAAACTATCACCTAGGTAAAGAACTTATTCTTTAGCTGAATTTTCAAAGATTTGAGTCTTGTTTCTGCTCCGATCTGAGAGAAGACATATCGATAGAAAAGCGATATTTCACATCGGACTTAAGCATTCTTTCATAAGCCTCATTGATCTTTTGAATGGGGATGATTTCGACATCAGCCTTGATCTGATGCTCTCCGCAAAAATCGAGCATCTCTTGAGTTTCAGCAATCCCGCCGATGATAGAACCTGAAAGGCTGCGGCGCCCCATGATCAGTCCAAAAGTGATAATGGGAAGAGGCTCCGTAGGCGCTCCAACAATAGTCAGGTTGCCATCGCGACGAAGTAGATTGATATAGGCATTGAGATCATGCCGGGCAGAGATGGTGTCGAGGATAAAGTCAAAGCTGCCTACATGCTTTCGCATTTCAGAAGCATTGCTAGAGATCACGACCTCATCGGCTCCAAGGCGTAGGGCATCCTCTTTTTTACTTTCTGAAGTTGTGAAGACAACCACATGAGCTCCTAAGGCATGAGCAAATTTCACACCCATATGGCCAAGTCCACCAAGCCCGACAATCCCTACTTTTTTTCCTTTGGTAATCCCGTGGCGGCGCATAGGTGAGTAGGTGGTAATTCCAGCGCAAAGAAGTGGTGCGGCCCCGGCTGGATCGAGATTGGGTGGAACACGTAGTACAAATCGCTCATTGACAACGATGCTATCGGAATAGCCGCCGTAAGTGACGCCTTTCAGATGTTTATCTTTGCCATTAAAGGTGAGAATCATGTTTGGGCAGAATTGCTCTTCTCCCTCTTTGCAGTGAGGGCAGCTACCATCTGAGTCGACCATGCATCCAACCGCAACGAGGTCGCCCGGCTTGTATTTAGTCACGGCAGAACCAACGTCTGTGACACGGCCGACAATTTCATGACCGGGGACGACTGGATAGACGGTGGGCATCGTATCCTTCCATTCATTGCGTACTTGGTGCAGATCTGAATGGCAAATACCGCAGAAGAGGATTTCGATCTGAACATCATGCTCTGTTAGATCTCGACGCTTGATCTCAGTAGGAGCCAGAGGTGATGTTGCGCTGGTTGCAGAGTAAGCCTTTGCCTGATACATAGATCTCTCCTTTTATCTGTCTGATCTCCTTCTAATATTCGTATTCTTTATATATGTAAATAGGGAAAAAATATGAGATGAACATGATCTTCCATACCATTGATGATATAACATGTTCAGAACTTTTTATTACCGTTTTGACTGTATCGCCTCGCTGGGGCTCTACCATTAAAATGCCCCTATACCAGGCCTTACGGCCTGGTCTTTAATTGTATCGGCCTCTTCGAGGCCTACTATGAACCTCGTTCTTTTCATTTTGAAGAATTTTTCTGCTTAACTGAGAAAACTATGGCCCTTTGGGCCTAGCAAACGCACTTTAAGCTATATTGTGCAAAGAAGCTAACTGCCGCTTCGAAAAGAATTTCGGTTGTTTTGACAACAGAATCGAGATCGACCCATTCGACCGGTTCATGTAGGCCAAATC
Source organism: uncultured bacterium (assembly GCA_964654295.1). Lineage (GTDB taxonomy): Bacteria > Chlamydiota > Chlamydiia > Chlamydiales > JABDDJ01 > CAZZJE01. The sequence goes on from CAZZJE010000082.1 coordinate 7,305, forward strand.
CAATTGGACCAATATTGACAGTGGGGATACCTGCTTGCTGAAAGATCGCCGCATCTGTCCAAACGCCCCATCCTACCGTTTTAGGTTCTCTCCCCATCACTGTTTGAAAAACCTCTTTCACACATGAGACAATTGCTTCATTAGGATCGCAGGCAAAAGAGGGGCGACTAAAATACCATTCAACTTTAGCATCTGGAGCAGCTTTCTGAATAACCGACTCTAACTCAGTTTGAATCGAGAAAGGATCTTCAGAAGGAAGCGTTCGTCTCTCTAAATGAATCGTGCATTCTGATGCATAAGTGGAGACTCCAGTTCCGCCATGAATCAAGCTGACATGCATCGATGCAGGCCCAACAAGGTCGTCTACTCGTTTTCTTAAGATGGTTTTATCAAATTTGTCTAGTTCAACCAGTAGAGCTCCCACTTTTGAAATGGCGCTATCTCCAATATCCCACCGACTGCCATGAGCACTTTTTCCAGCGAGAGTGACTTTACCCCAAAGGAATCCCTTATGTGCTGTAACAAGGTCAAGTTGGCTTGGTTCAGTTAGAATGCAGGCGTCGGCATGATGCTTTTTAACAAAATCGTCAGCACCAATGCTGGAATACTCTTCGTCGCAAACTAAAGCTAAGATTAGTTTGCCACTGAATGATTGGGTTGAAAGCGCAGCAGCAGCACTTAAAACAGCAGCCAAGCCGCCTTTCATATCGCAGCTACCCCTGCCATAGATGCGATTACCCTCTATTGTAGGCTCAAAAGGAGAAATCGTCATCTCTTGAACGCCAACCGTATCGATATGGGCACATAGACATAGCGTTGGACCATCATCTGAGCCAATTTCAGCATAGACATTCGGCCTGCCAGGGACAACCTCTTCAATAGCCGCTTTAATGTGACGAGCTGTTAGCCAGTTATAGATGTATGTAGCAATTTCTTGCTCATTGGAATTTTTATCTTCTACAAACTCTGGATTAATCGAGGGGATGGAGATGAGCTGACAGAGGAGAGTAGAGATTTCGCCTTTATTTAATGCATGCATGGTTGGCTCCTTATTTGATTGGGTTGAAGACGGGATAGGCTAGCTCTCCAGTTGGTTTCAATAGCTTCTAAAGTAGCCGAGAGATTTTTCTGCTGGATTGTTTGGATGATATGACGATGCTCATCATAGGAGAGAGAGACATCTTGGACACATTCGAAATAGTAGAGTTCGATGCGCTTTAGTTTGTGCTTGAGGTCAGAGAGAATTTTTTGCAGTTCATCGTTTTGGGAGAGTTCAATGTAGATTTGATGAAAGTGATTATCAGCAGTGATGGCTTTTAAGGGGTTGTTGGCATGGAGGGCTGCCAATAAATTTTCGTTGATTTCAGACATTAGTTTTAGATGTTTTTTCGTGATAGAATCAAACGCTTGCCGCATGGCTAGCTGTTCAAGTGTCCAGACAAGAGAATAGAGATGCGCAGCATCTTTTAAATCGATAGGGGAGACGATCGTGGCACTGTTTGGCTTGGATTGGATTAATCCCTCCTCTTCTAACCGAATAAAAGCTTCGCGAATAGGTGTGCGGCTGACGCCTAATTGCTCGGCTAATTCTTTATCACGCAGCTTTTGACAAGGTTTGAATTTTCCCTCGACAATCCAGTCGCGCAGCATGAGGTAGGCCTGCTCCCGGACAAGGTTTCGTTGTAGCTTCTCTTCCATCTTTTTCCCTTTTTGATAAACTGATATATCACATATCAATTAATATGGCAACTTTTCTGATAATTGACAAGGCGCAATCTAAATGGATATAAGAGGATTGATCATGTAGCGTAGGCTTTAGAGGTAATTGCAAAATTCAAGTTACACGGAGAGGCCTCGAAGAGGCCGGCACAATTTTAGGCCAGGCCGTAAGGCCTTAGCCTTAT
>CAZZJE010000083.1:0-9127 GCA_964654295.1 uncultured bacterium
GCGAGCAAAAAAGCGGCGACAAGTCGCCGCACTCCATATACTCTTTAGCTCCAGTTTTTTAAATCAAACGCACAGAAAGATTCTGCTTTGCTAATCTCGACTTGTGGAGATTAGCGGCAGCTTGTAGCCTAGCCAAGCAATATAAAGAACTGCGGGTAACGAGGCAGTGGAAGGGATTGAGCAGTTGCCATTGAGTAGGAAATAGAGAAAGAGAAGAGAGAGATCGGGGAACGAAGCAAAGAGATCGGAAATTTGTTCCGAAGAGAATTTTTTAGGAGACTCAATGCAGCTCGCTAAAGATTGTAGCAGCTGCTGGTCATCGCGATACTCTTTTAAGCTGCTGCATTGTAAAAGGGAAGGGACAAGCTCTTCAGGAGAACTACAAGGGGAAAGTAGAGAGATTTCTGCAATTGCATAGATTTGCTTTGTCAATGAGTTTAAGGAATTTAGCGGCAGCTCTGCAAAGTTCACTAAAGAGACAATTTCATGATAGTTTTTTTGCCATAAAGATGCACGTAGCTGCTTTTCAAATCCTGTCTCCCATTCAAATAGAAAGGAGGCTTCTATGTAAAAAGAGAGCAGACGCTCAAGAAGTGCGCATTTGCACTCTAATAAAAGATCCTCTTCTCTCTTTTCATCAACTAAAGCGTCGATAAGCAGCTGCAGTTCTGCTCCTTTAAACTGTTCTGTAAGTTGTTGAAATAGTGTTTTCCAAAATAGGCTCCAAACAGAATAGCGCTCTTCGATGCTTTTGAGCGGATGGATGTTGGCTAATTTAGTTAATATTTCATATAAGATCCGAATAGGCTCCAAAGAGAGCTCTCTACAAGCTCCTAGACGCTGCTGATAAATTAAAGAAAGCATCTCCGTTCGACACCAAGATAGATAGTCTTGAAATAGCTCTGGTGTCATCTCAAGGATTAATAAATTTTCAGAGAATATTCCAAAATCTTTTTGAGGTCTTAGACTAAGGTGAAGAGGCTGATAGGCTGAATACAAGTGCTGTTTCATACACTAATTATTAGAATGGATTAGTTTTTTTATTTTCATCGATCAAAAGATCCAGGTAATTTTGTACGGCAAGTAGAAAATGTGCAGGACGAAAGAGTGAATTAAAATAACAGTGGCCCCCTTTAAGCATCCAATAATTTGTGATTGCCTCCAAATAAGAATTTATTTCATCTGTCCTTTTAGGAATTGGCTTTATTAACATGTCACCTCTTAAAACTGTTAAGAGATCCTCTATATCTTGATCGCTCCATTTTACGTGTTGATAACTTTTTAGATCATTAAGTAATTCTGTTAAATCTTGTAATGTTAACTTAGAAAAATCTGAGCCTATCATCTTTATTTTTTCTAACTCAGCAATTAAGTAGTAAGCAAATAGATAGGGGTGAGTAGGTAAATTATGACTTGTTTTTACATGATAAGCGACGAAGCTTTCGGCATAGCTTATGATAAAATCCCAATCTTCCCTCCATAAAGCTTTACGTAAAGTCGTTTCATGAGGCACCTCTATCGATTTCAAAGGGTCTTTCATGTGTAGAATAGCTGCATCTAGATAGAGTATTAAAAACTCTGAGTGATATCGGTCGGGTTGTGATGAAATGCTAAGATAAAAAAATATTTGTTGGAAAAAATTTAAAAAATGAGTTTGTTCTAATAAGCTTGATTGGGTAATAAATTTTCCGATTGCTTCTTTAAAAGGCGCATAAAGAGTGGTAAATGAAAGCTTGCCATCCGTCCGACATAGGCGATAATGAGTTTTTAAGGGTGCAATAAAGATAGTTATAGTGCTATTAATAATTTGGTCTAAAGTTACATCATCTTTTAATTTTGGATTGAAAAGATGAGAGTTCAAGAATTTTGTAAAATTAGCAAAAAGATCGTTGATTTTAATTTCGAATAGTCGAGCTTGTGGCTGACTAATCGGAGGGGAAAAATTTAATTGTTTAGCAAGGTTCGTGTAGCGATCTTCCACATCTTTTCTAGTTTGATGCGTTACTGTACGACCTTGTAATTGGTTGCTGGAAATCGATTTGACAGACTGAGGAATCCGTTGATTAGATTGGGTTTGGGTAAAGGAGTCATTTTTTACCAATTTTCCTGTTGAATCGACGATATAGCTTTGGGATGACATGATTAATTCTCAAAATTTTTAAATAACGGTTATTCTATCAAAACCCTTCAAAGTCATGGGATAAACTCATTGAGAGCAAACTTTTCTCAGGAATAGAGTTTGATGAGGGTTGAACAGGTTGGTTCAATTTTTGAAGTTTTCTGAGTCTAAATAGAACTTGATCACAATACTCAGTTAATTGCGGCATAGTAAGAGAATGGAAACTTGGTTTAATTTCATTCAGCCATTGTCCGGAAAGAAGCGAATCAAAATAGGGGCATAAATCTTGATGTTGAGACCAGGAATCTCGACGCTCTTTAAGAAATCGAGCAGAGTTTTCTAAAAAGACGACAGTTGGCAGATAGGTCTGCTTTAGATTTAAGAGTCCATAGTAAAAAGGAATGAGCAAACTTTCATCACTGTTTACCCGCTTGATTAAGCATGCCCAAAATCTTTGCAGAGCAGGAACAAAAAACTCCATTTGTGAAAGGATGGAAGTCACTTTTATTCGAGGAGATAAGTAGTGATCTAACAACTCTAAACGGCAGACAACAGCTGTTCCATGTGCATGATCAAAAGATTCGATTTGGATGAAAAAAATACGGTCGACTGCTTTTTCTGCAGGGCCCAATAGGTCTAAAAAATTGACATCTACGTTCTGAGACCGTGCTATATTACTGTAGCTTGGCTGTGCGTTCGAAATGCTTTTGGATGCTTGAGCGGCTGCAGAGGGGGAAAGAAGTGGTTGTTGAGCTGATAGAGGCGAAGAGGAGGGAGATGAAGAGTCTAATTCTGCTGTAAGATCCACTATCTCTTCTGGCATCGGATCATAGGAGGGGCTTTTTTGATCGTCTATCTCTTCGCTGATTAAAAGGCTGAATTGGTTATGAGCACTCTTATCAAGCTGCTCCCTTGTTGCTAAAGAGGGGGCGTGGAATCGAATCCAATGAGGAGAGAGCAAAAAATCAAAGGCTAAATGAGTAGCCGTTAAACCGGCACGCATACAAAAATATTGAACAACTAAAGAGTAGTTATCGATAAATACCCCCTCACCAATCTCATTAGCAAGCAGAAGACTTCTTGGATCATGGAGCAGCTTTGAAAATAGATGCTCTTCTCTCTCACTCCATTGAAAATAGGGCCAACAAGGCAGAGAGCGCAAATATTTCAGCAAATTGTGGAGCGGTAAGTTTTTGTATAATTCCCATTTTAGATTGCTCTCAAGTTCAGCAATCAACCAACACTGTTTTTCTCGTAAAGTTTGAAAATTATATTTTTGAAAATACGCCCTTAATGATTGCCAGTTGCTATTCCAAAAATTTACGCGTATCAGTGATAGCTCTCTTAGCCAATACCTTGTCGATAAAAGCTTGATGGCATGCAAGGCGTACTTCTCTCCACTCCAAGAAATCGTTGCCATAATCCAAACAGAGGCTAGCTAGCTCTTCAAATTGATTAGGGTAATTGGATTGAAGTTGGATGAAAAAGGCTTTCCAAACCTGAATATAAGAGTTTGAAGTTCCACTCTCAATCAGCTCCACATGCATTTCATAAAGCTTCTGTTTCAAATGCGTATCGCTATTTTTATTTTTTTGCAGGCTTGCAAAAAGTTTGCTTGCAGAACTTAAAGATAAAAGAGGAGATGGGGAAGTCATTATTAATTGAAATTGTTAAAGTAGGTTGAATGAAGGTTCCAAATCATCGCTGTAATTTACATCTGGAAATAACTGATCCAAAAGGTTTAAACCTTCAGTTTCAAACTCATCGTAAAGGATTGGTGGCGCCTCTTTTTCCTTGCTATTTTGAGCTTCGTAAACAGGCATGGATGAAGGCTGATCAGTTGGGTTAAGATAAGGGTCCTGACCATCAAAGCTTGTGTCTAAAGTTTTGTCAGAAATCCCCTTCTCAATAAAACTAGGTGAAAGCAAAGATCCCATAGCGTCTATGGAAACAGAAGGAGTTGATGTTTCAACAGAAGTAGTTGAAGTTGCAGTTGACGTAGCCAAAGTAGTCGTTAGAACAGGATTTGAGGCTATCTCTGGTTGCTGAGAATTTTGGGTATGAACCGTTTTCATCTTTTTTGATTTGCTTTCACTTTGCTTAGAGCGTTTGTGGAGAGACTTCTGCGTCGGAATAGTGGAGTCGCTGCTCTTTTCTGCTTCAGCAGAGAATAAGGAGGCCTTTTGAGAATTAAGGGGAATAATGCTCGTTGCTTTTAATCTCTCTAAATTTTTTTCGAGAGATTTCATAAGAGACTCTCGATCAAAAGTTTTCATTAAACATTGATTGGCTTGCTCTCGTAATAGGAGAAAATGTGCAGAAGTGGATGGAATATTATTTTTTAAAGAAAAATAGCTGTAAATTAGTTTTAATTTAGGTGTTTTTTTCTCAATGTTAACCGTAGAAAAATCTGAAATAGAAAACATTTTATTTAATTCATCGGCAAGTAGATCGTTTATAATAATTGAGTTATCTTTAAATCTCTCTTGGATCTCTTTGGATGATAATCTTTGCCAATAGGAGTGATCTGGTGAAGAATAAACTTCTATTTGAGCCACAATGACACAGGCAAACAGGGTTTCTAATAGCAGGGGATTCGACTGTTTAATTTCTTCCTGTTTTTCCTTGGAAAGAAGTTTGTTTCCCAAGCGAACCACGTCTTGCCAGTCTCTGCTCCAAAACGCTTTAAAGAAGGCCCCCCACTCATCAAGAAAAAGCGAAGAGTATGTTTGCTGATAAGAGAGGACGTTTTCAAAAAAACTTTGAGAGGAGAGCGAATATCCACTGAAATATTGATGAGTTAATTTAACAAAGGTTCTTTTTTGTAAGCTGTTTAATGGAGGTGCGAGAGATCTGTCCTCTAATTTTTCTAAGATGTCTTTCCATAACCTGTTAAAAAAATTTTGAATATCTCTTATCGGGTACTTACGTTTTAACGCACTTTGTTCAAATACAAGGTGCGATTTAGCAATTTTTTTAATTGCTTCTGTAGTGTTATCTTTTACTAAGGGATCTACGTTGTTACCTAAAATTTCCATCTGGAGGGTACGGATTGAGTTCGTTAACAGTTGTTTTACTACTTGTTCAAAATGTTGACTCGCGGTGGAAAATGAAGGGAGCGGTCTCTGATTTTCTGGAAGCACATAAAAGTGTCCAATGCAATCAGAAGGGTGAAGAATAGGCCGTGAAGCTGAATCGCGAATAGTAGAAAAATTAGCCATATAGATGAAAAAAAATTATTAAATTAAAAAGAGCTGTTGTTTGATTTGCTCCAATGGAAAGAATCTTGGGAAAAAGATTGTCCACCAAATGAACGAGAAGAATTCATTTGCACCTTAGAATTTTCGTGAGGTAAATTATTAGGCGCAAGGCTGTGTGGTGGAATAGAGCTCGTTGAATGGGGATAAAAGTTAGATGCATTTGCTGGCCTATAGCTTCCATTTTCTACCGGTTGAGACACTAATCGGACAGGTTCTGAGTTGAAAATCGTCTTTCTCCTCGATAAAGGATCATTCCACTTCAAAACAGCTTCACACCACTCTTTTAATAAATGCCAAGAGATCTTTTCTATCGGTTGGTAGCCGCGCTTCAAAGTAAAGTAGCAAGTTGCAATTGCTAAGGCTGGCTTACTCCGATTAGGGGCGTAAAACGAGGAGGGAGTAAAGGAGCCCGGCTCTTTCTCCAGAATCAAGTTTATTAAATCATTGATCAACTGATCATCAACCTCTTTACGAGCTATAACTAGAGAATAGCTGCGAAAACTGTTCAGTTGTGTACAAGCTTGTTTAAAAGATAAAGTTTTCCAATTCGGAAATAACTCAATTTCGGCAATTATCCATAACTCATAGAGGTCTGCATGCAACATTTTGCTTATCGACTTGTCAAACTGACGGCAGACTCCCAGCCAATTCTTTTGCCAGAACTCTCTCCGAATCAGCTGATGATCTATCGGTTCCTTAGCAAAAAGTGGAGAGCGAGAGTAGACTGTTAACAGCTCTTCCATCAGAACATAGTTGGAAAAACTTATTTTTGATAAGGAATGGTTTAGAGTGTTGTTGAACGTTTCAGAAAGCCCCTCACTACGCTCCTTCCAATCCTTAATCACTTTTTTCCAAAAATTCTTAAGAGGAATATATAAAGCTTCTAGCTGTAGATTTTGTGTAAAAGAGCAACATAAAATTGATATGCTGGTCTGAATAAAATTGATTAACTCTTTTTCCACAATTAAAGGTGAATCGGCTGCACACTCGATTTTTAAACAGTAGTGTAAAACTTGGTTCAATAGAGTGTTAAAGTTTTCTAGAGAGAGAAAATCTTGAGGATTAGTTAAATTGGTTTGTAACTGTAAAATTTCAGGTAAGAGAGGGTGTTGCGGTTGATAAGGTAATTCATGAAGATCACAAGAGGTAAGCGACAGAGGTCTTAAAGAGGAGGTCTTTGGCGATGGAGTGAAATAGGCCGTTTGTGTAGCTGGTTGAAAAGAAGAATGGTTTCTGATTTCTACAGTTTGGGGAAAAGACATAAAAATTTAAATGGCTATTTTAGAATTTGAATCAGTTTTCACTAAATTTATAATCCATTTAATTGATTGTCAAGATTTATTAAATAAAGATTTTTGTTAAATAAAAGATACAAATATAGGTATACTTTCTAAAGAATTTTCAGAAAGTATACCTTAATAAGAAGATTAGGCGGCAGGTGTTCCGTTAACACGTGTAATTGTAATTGCTGTACCTGCATTTAATGTGGCTCCGCCAGGAAGACCAACTTGCAGCTCTGCAGGGGACGCGGCTGTTGCGGTAGAAACTGAGACGAGAGCTGTAATTGTGGCATCATTTGGTCCAACAGCAGCCAAGATCCCTGTAGCGACTACGTTTCCATCTAAAACGAGAGTGATGGGAATGATAGGTTCTTCTATATCACGTGTTGAAGTAACAGTTGCGTTGACTAGATAGGTTCCTGGAGCATTGAGATTAAAAATCGTTGAATCTGTTGTCGACTGTGTGATTGCTGGACCAATTTCAATGGTTGCAGCGGGAGTGAAGGGAATAAAACCTAGTGCTGGTACGACAGTGCCAGCGGCAGCGCTACCATAAGCTGATGAGGTTGAGACACTGCCGGGAGGGCCACGACGTCCTCTAGGTCCTCTTGGACCACGGGGGCCAGGTTGTGGAAAATAGCTAGAACTTGAAGCTTCTAAATCCAAAGAAGCAGCTTTTGGCTCTAGGTAAGCTTGAGCGGATAGGTCTCCACTTAATATTGCAAAAGCAGCTAGTGTCACAACTATTTTTTTCATAGATATCTCCCTGTTTTCAATTAAAATATTTGAAGAGATATAGTGAAGCTCGATTAAAGTTGCAAGCCTAAGCCAACGTCAACTTTTTCTGGTAAGAGATTACAATTTTTAACAAAAATAACTTGATATCACTGTTTATTAAAATTCTTAAAATTTGATCTCATCACTCCAAAAAAGTTTAAAAAAAATGTAAAGATTGTAAACATGAACATCTAATTGGTTAAGAAACTAGATGTATCAAGAGGTTGGGAACGAAAGATGACTGTTAATGGGGCTCAATTTTTTAGCAAAACTTTTTTTGTTCCACTTTCTGCAGCCTGTTCTCAGGTGCAAAGTCACAAAGGTTATGAATCTTCCTCAATTATTGGAATAAACATCAAAGCGATTTTAGAGCAAGTGGAAGCGGCCCGCAAAGAGACGGTCGTTTTGACAACACTTATATCAAAAATAAGAAAGGCCTATAACACAGTTTTTGACTCATCTGTAAAAACTTCTCAAGATGAGATTCGACATGTTTTTTTAAAGACTCTACACGATCCTATTAAACACTTAGTTAACTATGTAAAGCAATGCGTTGAGCAATCGATTAATCAACAAGCTGGCAATTACAAAAAGCTCGTGGTAATTACAACTGGTGTTGCCTTAAAGTCTCTTATTTCCAAAGTTGAAAAGTGTCTTAATTCTTTTCCAGAGCGATTAAGTAGCGTAGCGATTGCCTCTTGGCGACGAGAGGAAGCAAAGGAAGATGCAGAAATCAAAAAATTTAAACCTTTAGAAAAGAGATTGCTAGCTGTATATGCTCCTTTAAAAGAGGAAAGATCTGTAGCCACTATTGCTGCCTGTCATCTAGCTGCAAGACCTATTGAAAAAGAGTTAGCTAAACAGTATCGGCAGTTTATTCAAGCAAAACATCAAAAACAACCTGAATTTGACCCAGGCAATACAGACTTTATAGGGCCGACTGGCTATTTTAAAAATAGTGAGTTTAAACGTATTAGAGAAAGATGGCTCAGAGATTTGCTTCCCTATGCCCAGTTGGTAGATTGGCAGCAAGTCGATAGTTTGCGTGCGATGCAATGGCACCAAGAGTGCCAAACCCCTTCAAGTTATAATATCCTCCTTCCAAAGGTCTCTGAATATTGGATAGATTTTTTTCAGAATCTATCCAATAGCCAATTTGAAGCTTTAGATTCTTCCGAACATGATGGCAACTTAGGTGGAAATCGCTGCTTGCGTTCCAAGTTTGTCGACCAGGCTGTTCACACATTAAAAAAGTTGCATGATGAAGGCTGGATTTCCATTCCTAAGATAGAAGAGCGTAAACAAATAGTCGGACTCTATTGCTGCTTCACGCTTATGGCTAATCTACGTCTAGCAGAATCTTTGTCTAGGGCGCTTTCTATGAAAATCGCTTCCAAATTTTCTAATGAAGGACTTAATCAGGTGCCATTTGATCTTTATTCCCCAAGGATTGAAGATCCAACTTTAACGGCGCGGCTTAGAGAAGGAAATTATGAACCGATCGAAGTGACTCTAGAAGAGACTGAACTAGCGATGGCTTTTTCCTACGCAAATGCTTTAGAGGAGGCCAAACATGCTTTAGAACAAGGAAAAGATAATGAGGTATTTCAAGAGATCTGCTCTGAACTGATAAAGCCAAAAAATAATAAAGGCTCAATTTTGGAGATTCTTTCCAAACACATCATAACTCT
>CAZZJE010000084.1:0-9119 GCA_964654295.1 uncultured bacterium
TCCATATACTCTTTAGCCCCAGTTTTTTAAATCAAACATACAGAAAGATAAGGCCTCGGGGCGATACAGTCAAAAGGTAATAAAATGAAATGGATAGATACAGAGAAAAACTCCCCGTGAGAGTAAATATAAATAGCTCTCTCACAGGAAGGTCTAAAGGATTACTTGACGTTACGAGCCATAGAGTTAATGGCTTGGTTGGACGCTGAAACGACAGAAGTACTCATTTCAGAAAGTTGAGACAAGTGGTTCATTGTCATTTGCATCTCGAACATTTCAGCGATGCTAATGGCGTCCTTGCCCTTCTTTTTCAGATCTTCGATCTGAAGTCTAGCCATCTCAGTGGCTGCATTAATGATGCCTAAAAGGTCGTTTACCTTAAATCCATCATGTTCATTTTTTCCGCCTAAAGCGAATTGGGCTGTTGTTTCGGGAGCTGTCATATACCCTCCTTAAATTGTTTAGGTAATTTAAGATTCCGGGTAATGCACGAGAGTTCCTACTGGAAAATACATTTCCTCAAGCAACTTAAGCCACTTGGTTCAGAACTTTGAGCACCATTCTCAGAGCTTTTCTAACCCGCTCCCATGCGAGTTATGTCTACTAGTGTAAGCTTTTAACATTTAGATTTCTTAAACCAAATGTTAAATTATTGTAAATCATACGCCTATCATTGAATAATGACAACCTCATTTCAAACGTGGAGAATTGCCCATTAAGGCTACTCTCGACTAATAAGGTCAAACGTCTCTTGCTTTAGGAGAAATAGAACGTTATACTTCCTGCTTTCAGTCGTTAAAATGGTTAGAGGTTAAAGAGAATTTAGTATGCAGAGCGTCATCCAATCCCTGACAGAAATTTTTCGTGAGGCTATTGTAGAAGCCTACCCAGAGTTAACTCTTAATCAGGCTGACCTTGAAATAAGCCCCAGCACACAGGCCAAATTCGGAGACTATCAGTGCAACTCAGCGATGCGGCTGGCCAAGGCGCTGCAAAAGCCTCCTCGTCAGGTTGCAGAGGCTATCGTTGCTCAAATAAAATCGCCAATGCTCTCCAGCTTGGAGATTGCAGGGCCTGGATTCATTAACATTCGCCTATCCCCCACTTATCTAAACGGCGCCTTGCAAGCGATGTTGATTGAACCGCGCTTAGGCATTCCCAATCCAGCACATCCTGAGCGAGTGATTATCGACTTCTCTTCTCCAAACACTGCCAAAGAGATGCATGTTGGCCATCTGCGCTCAACAATTATCGGCGACTGCTTAGCCAGGCTATTTGAATATTTAGGTTACGATGTTCTGCGCCATAACCACATTGGCGACTGGGGAACTGCTTTTGGAATGCTGATAGCCTATATGAAAGAAACCGTTCCAGAGGTCCTAGAGGGCAAAGTTCAAACTGATTTAACTCATCTAGTTAACTGGTATCGCCAATCTAAAGCACGCTTTGACAGCGACCCCGAATTTAAAAAACGCTCACAGCTTGAAGTTGTGCAGCTGCAGAGCGGCAATTCCCAATCTCTGCAGGCGTGGGAGATCATCTGCGACATCTCCAGACGAGCCTACCAAGAGATCTATGATCTACTAGACGTACGCCTGATCGAGCGTGGCGAATCTTTTTACAATCCCATGCTAGCCGATGTTGTGGCTGAGTTGGAAGCTAAAGGGCTGGTCGAAGTTTCCGATGGAGCTAAGTGTATTTTTCTAGAGGGGTTTCAAAACCGGGAGGGAAATACGCTTCCATTAATGATTCAAAAGTCTGATGGCGGGTATAACTACGACACGACCGATATGGCAACGATCAAGCATCGCATACAGGTAGAGCGTGGCGACCGGCTGATCTATGTGACGGATGCTGGCCAGCATACCCATTTTCAGATGGTTTTTAAAGCGGCCGAAAAGGCTGGCTACCTCGACCCCAAGCGCGTCAGAGCCGACCATGTGCCTTTTGGACTGGTTTTGGGAAGTGATGGAAAAAAATTTAAAACTCGCTCAGGCGACACTGAGAAGCTGATCGATCTATTAAAAGAGGCAATTGAACGAGCAAATGCAATCCTGCTAGAGCGCTCGCCAGAAATGCCTAAAGAGGAGAGAGACCAACTGGCTCTAGCTCTTGGAATCAATGCCGTTAAATACTCTGACCTCTCATGCCATCGCATGAGTAACTATCTTTTTAGCTATGATAAAATGTTACGTTTTGAAGGCAATACGGCTGCATTCTTGATGTATGCCTATGTCAGAACAGCAGGAATCAAACGTCGTATTGGAATTGATGTCGACACCATTATCAAGAGCGGTTCTATTACAATCGAGCACCCCTCCGAGCATGCCTTGGGTGTCCACCTAGTTCAATTTCAAGAGACTCTGCAGCTTGTTGTTCAAGATCTTCTGCCAAACCGTCTAACGGACTACTTGTATAATCTGGCAGAACTATTCCATGCCTTTTTTCGTGACTGCCGAGTAGAAGGAACTCCGCAGCAGGAGAGCCGTCTGCTTTTATGTGAAGTCACTGCCAAAGTTTTAAAACAGGGATTAGAAATTTTAGGTCTTAAACCCGTTGAAAGAATGTAATTTAGTAACTTCTAACTTTTTTCTTAATAGTATTTCCCCATGTCTTCAACTATCAGTAATCCTGGCCCCTGCAAAATTATTTTTGCAGGATTGCCCCTTGCTACCGCCGCTTCCACTTCCACACAAGATTCGCCTAAGCAACAAACTTATACCCACGCTCCTTGCGACCGCTTTATCTCCCCTTATCAGGAACAGGGCTATTTAGACTCTCAAGGCCGAATCAATCCCGATGCCTTAAGAAATTACTATATTCCAATCGTGATCTCGGATCGACTCAGTAACATTTTAAAGATATGGATAGAGTGTTGGGTAAAGAATGGCAAATTTTTGTCTTTAAAAGAGCTCGCGATTTATCAAGGCCATTGTGCTCGAACTGAAGGCTGTCATGCGTTTCAGCTACTTTTAGTAGGAGATTCGGTTATACATTTACAAGGCGCTGCAGGGTGCTTACAGGCATTAGCTCAACTGCCTAATGTTCCTGCACCGACTGATTTGCCAGAAAGCGTTCAAGTGGCTCTCTTAAAGCCCTCTAACTGCTTAAACTTTCAATCCCGCTTTTCTGTAGCAAAAAACGAACAAGCCTTACAGATCATCAGTTGCAATTTAGCCAATTATATTGGTGATGCAGCGCTAAATGAAGTGAAAAATGGCGCTCATGGCACAGTCAAATTTCAAGTAATTGATTCAAGCAATCAACAGTATCAAATTAATTGGACATGCCTAACTAACCCCAAATATTCGGACGCTTTCCGCTCTTTTGACCTAGTCCTTGACTTTACACCTATTTTAAACTATCAATCCAATTTGCCATTTTTGACAACCCAATCGAACCATCCATCAGCCGGATGGCAACAGCTGTTTGATCTAGTCGGCGAGCAGGTAACTTGTCCTCCTATTGAAGAACAGACAATCAAATTCTGGCCGAAGTTGGCAATAAAAATGTTATTTGGTTGCATGGTGCCTGAAATAGGCGCTAAAGGAAAAGCTCTAGAAAACTTCCTTAACCTAACACTCAACCACGGCATTGAAAGTGTAGCTTTTCACATCAAAGAAGAGTTGAACGAGCTATTGCAAAACAGCCCTGCCTATGGGGTTGCTTTCCTATTTAACCTAAAAGCTGAACTGTCTCAAATTAAATACACGCATCTTTCCAAAACTTTTTTTGAAGAGGTAAAAAAGCAGATACCTTCACTCGCTCAATCAACTAATCTTATTTTAGGCCGGCGAGACGACTGTTTGTATGCTTTTCAATCCCTATTAGATCTATCGAATGAAGACTTTGCTTTTGCTCAACTCTATTTACAATTTGCTCCTGTTTGGCATCTGCTATTCTCCAGTAGCAACGAAAGCGACCCTTACACTTTAGTTGCACACCTGCGCCGCGACAATGGCCAACCGACATGGAGGCTCCGCTATGGCGGGACAACCTCGAGGCCTATCTCCCTATGGCAAGTGAGCCAATGGGGCGAAATGAAGGAGCAAATAAAAGAGTTTATTGAGCATATTGAGAAACGTCCCGATTTGAACACTCAACTAGAAGAGCTCTTTTTCCACCTCATACCGCAGCTAGATCCTAGCTCTGTAGATTTAGATTTATTAAAAAGCCATCTGTCTCTCCTCTCAATCAATTATTTTGAGCTACGCACCTCTGCCTTTCAACTTATCCAATCTAAAGCCTCTTCATTACAACTGCTGGGGCAAACTCTCTATTATATCATCTACTTAAATGAGTATCAGCGCAACGATCTAAACATCTTTTTAAATCATTTCGGCTCGTTTTACGCCGCTTTCGCCCAAATAAATATGGGAAATGCATTGGTAGAGCTATTAATAAAAACCATTCCTAGCGTGAAGCCATTCCAAGAGCTCTCCCTTCAACTCAATAACTTTGCTCCAATTGAGCGTTGGGTTCTTAGCTTAACTAGCACAAATAGTCGCGTAGAGGCTGAAATGGCATATAAGCTCTTGTCCGAAGAGAGCTCTTTAAATCTTTTAACGGCATGCTGTGAAAAATGGCTCATGTACCATCCCGAAATACTTATTCGGTCTCTTATACATTATGGACATAAACTGCCATCTCAACAGCGATTGGATTATTTATCTAAACTACAAGAAAAACACTCTACACTCCAAAATCTCCCAGAAAAAACAATCCTTTCTCAAATACAGCTCTCTTTCTCTTCTTTGCCCAAAGGAGCGGATCCTGCGAAATTAATAGAATTAATGAATTGGGCGATGCGACTAAACCAATCAAATCCAATTGATAGTCCCAAAAACCTCTTTCATAAGCTTTTTAACCAACTGCCCATTGAACAAGCAATCGTGGCAGCTGAAGATGCAGGTATTAGCAAACTTTTAGAGCTTTACGGATATCCCGATGAATTTTGGAGCCGGCTTTTTAATGCACAAAAAATTGATATCACGAACTTTCTTTTTGGCTATACTAAACAAGCATTGGAGCTCAATTGGGACATAAAAACAGATGTATTAATCCAAATTACAGATCATCTAATTAATCACCTATCTGCAGATCGTCTTCCGATCTTTTTAGAGCTTGTAAATAGATATTTACGAACAACTGTTATCGAACCAACAGATCCAGTTGTCACCCTGATTGGAAAAAAAGCTGCCTTTCTGGTGGATACGATAGCCAAAGGAAAATTTAACATTGAAAATCCTTTAGCTTTTTTAAACCTATGGGAGAAGCTGCCGACAGGTTGTTTAAGCAATCAGGCAACTTCCACTCTATTTAAGCTAGCTATCCCACGTAATCGAAATGCCGAAGTCGTCGAATCGTCGAATCGATTATTTTTCCGTCTGTTCCATTTAACATCAGCAGGCAGAGTCGCCAGCTTACCTTTAAACAGCTTAACTCCCGATCAACAAGCACTATGGATTCAGCAGCTGATTATCAAACGACCTGTCAACGAAGGCCTTGAAGCCATCCGTCAGTGGCTATCTACTCAAACTACAGTGGATAATGAGAGACTATTTAGCTGGCTTAAACAATTATCTGATGAAGGTCAAACTCATCCCAACTATCCAAGCCAATTTTGGAATTTGCTACTCTCATCTAATGAGACGGCAGCCGTTGATTTTGTCTCTACCTATATGAAAGCAGCTCTTGAAAATCGTCAGCTACCTGATGATAAGCTGCTTATTCGAATCGTTAGCTATCTGCTGATTGAGATAAACCACCCTAAATGGAGCGAGTTTCTCGGTCATCTCTCTACTTACGTCTCTTCTCAGCAGCCGATTACTCCTAAACACCCCTTGATCCTAGCTGTCAAACAGACAACAGATCAGATGGTCACAAAAATCTGCGAAGAAAAGTTTTCAGAATACAAGACGACTGCGTTTCTTAATTTTTGGGAGAAAATTCCTGCTGGTTGTTTAAGCGTTACTTCAAACACTTTACTTTTTGATTTTGTAATTCAAAACTCCACCTCTCTCTTTTTCTCTCTTCTTAAGCTATCTACAAATAAACGAGCTCCCACCCTCACTTTTAATCAATTGAGTTCACCCCATCAACAATTGTGGATTGACCATCATCTCACTCAAAACTCTACGAAAAATGCGGTTAAAGCCATTCGTTTGTGGCTCAATGTCCAACTAACGGTTTTAAATAATTCTCCTATCTTTACATGGATTGAGAGCCTTGTTAAAAAAGATTCTTTAACAGAAGGATTAAGCCTATTACAAGAGATCAAACGAAATCATAAAAAACTTAAAGATATCTGTTTTGAAAAGGGAAAAGGCTACCTCTCTTCTCATTGTGAAAATGATAAGAGAACAGTATCAGAACGGTGGAACACATTTGATAAGCTGCGTAAATCATTCCCAGAGTTTATAGACTCCAGCTTTCAAAGGCAATTTGTAGAAAAAATTTGCTCTGAACTGCTCTCTTCTAACCCAATTGATACAAATTTAGCTATTGCTCTTCTTGAAAGCGGGTTGCCTACTCTAGACTCTCTTTGGAGCAAAATTTACGAAAAAATAGCTTCCTCACTAACTAAAGAAAAACAGGAGTCGCTTTACCAGTTTCTAGTCATCCGGTTACGCCGCTCACCTGCAGATGAGCTAGAAAAGTGTTTGTCTCTTTGGGTGCTAATGCTAGAACATTTAGCTTCCCATGGCTCTCTATTAATTTTTAAAGGATCAAACCAAGAGTACAATTTTTACGTAACCGCTCTAAAGCAATGCTTAAATACGCCTCTTAAATATCAGTCGCTATTCGAATCACTTGCTAAGTTTTGGAAGCTTTTAGGAAAAGAGAGTAGTTATTCAAAAAACATGGTGATGAATAGCGAAAAAATTTTCAGCAAGCTTAGCCCCTGGAGAAACCTTGCTATATTTGAAGACACCCGTAGGTGTCTTATTAACTCATACCTTCAATTTCTACTAAAAGCGCAAAGAGAGAAATCTCAACCTCTGATAGCTACGCTCATTTTAGAAGAGTGGCAGCTAAAGAATACACATAAGCTTTCTCGTGACTCTTTGGTTAAATACAGTTCCCAATGTCTGCTTTTGCCGACTTCATGCCAAAACAAGGAGAATCTAGACACTATTGTCGAGCTTATCACAATCGCAATAGAAAACAGCCTATCTTTTGTAGAGCGTCTAGACTTTTTGACATTTTTTAGAGAACATCTAAATGCCAAGCAGCTTGAAAAATTTACAGCGCAGCTGAACAAGGTCTTTTCTACTCAGTCAGCACTGCCTGACCCATTAAAGCCAGAGACATTGACGCATTTAAAAGAGCTCATGATTCAATGGCATAAAATCATTAAAGAGCAAAAAGCTACTCCTGAAACAGCTAATAGCCTTTATAACGGCCTTGTTTTCTGCACTCATGCCCTTTCAGAGCAGCTAATGGATCCAAGCTTACACCAAAGTATGTTAGCGCTCCACTCAGCTTGGCTCATGCGCTATGAAAGTGAGAAATCAATAAGCCCGGCTGCGATCAAAAAAACGATCGGTCTAGTCCTTCCTCACTTTAATAAAATTGCTTTTCATCCCGAAGTCTCCCAGCAGGAGCTAAACCCCATCTCTCTGCTCGCTAAATTGGTTGCATCAGAACTATCGGAATCTAAAAAGAACAGCTGCCAGACGGCTTTAAATACCTTCCGGGAGATAGAAGAGAAAATTTCAGATCAAGCAATCAAAAGTGCTTTAAGACTAGAGTTAGTCGAACCTTTCTCGAAATACGCCGAATTTTCCTCTACAGTGGAAGAGGTTAAAGTTTGGATCAGAGAGACCTTTAATCCCTATTTTACTAAAGAGATGTTATGGAACAAAGTTCATGTTAATGCTCTCTTTACCTATGCTTTCTCTGTTTTCCTTCGTCTCGCTGAAACCCATGATGAGCACTCGGTATTTATAAAAAGCATCTTAGACAAAGTAAAAAAAATTGAATTTAGAAAGAGCGCCCTGAACACTTGTGATGATGAGCTAGAAAGAAAAGAGATGTTAAACCAGTTAGGCATGTTGCGCCTCTTCTTTAATCCCGATCAGGTAGCTAATATGCCTACTCCATCGGTTGAAAATGCGTTGGTTAGGATTACAAGTTTCATCAGTAGAGTTGGTTCGGTCTCAACCCTACGCCGCTATTTCAAAATATTAGAATACATTCTCCAGCAAAAAACAGAAAAACATCCCTTTAATTTTTCTGAACTTCTAGAGGTGCCTTGTGGACTATGGCTAAAGTATGTCGTTAATCCAGGAGGGAAAGGATTAAACCAAGACTTGTACAACCTATTTGAAAAGATCCAATACATCCCCCCTGTAAAATATTTATTCAGATTTTTAACACTACAAAACCAACATTTACAAAAGTTCCAAGAAATTCATACAGACATGATGGAAAAAGCAATCTTAATTTGGATGAATTGGGCGATTAAACCCGAGGGTGTGAAGCTGAATAGTGATTTTCATGAGCTAGCCGTTCCTTCCCACCTAAAACAATCTCACGATGTCGCTTTAAGCATGGAAAGCCTAGAAAATCTTGTTAATTTCAGAGTAAAATCCCGGATGTTTGTTAATTCTGTAATTGCCAAGAGTGACAAACTGATACAAGCACTTGAAAAAGATGTAGGAAAGGAAAATAATGTCGCAAAACTATTCTGCTTTAAAGAGCGCGTCAAAGAGTTTATTATCTATCTCAGAGGGTTTGATCTCCACACAGAAGAAGACTGGAAACGTTTAGAGGAAATTTATTTAAAGCGTTGGAATCTCAATGGCGCAATTTTGTTAAGATAATGCATACAATGCCCTATACCTCAGGACGAGAAGCCGCTTTTTTTGCTCTGCTCACCGCATGGCGAGAAGAGCAATATCTTCAAGACTTTTTCGATGCTTGCAGAGCGCACTCCAGGCTATCTAATGAAGAGTTGCGCCTGGCACAGGAGATTGCTTATGGAACCGCTCGTCACCTATACGCGATTGAATATCAGGCTAAATGCTTAGCAATTGATCAAAAGCTCTCTCTCAAACGAAAAGAAAAAGTTCTGCTCTACATTGCTCTCTATCAATCGATCTACATGGATCGAT
>CAZZJE010000085.1:0-9082 GCA_964654295.1 uncultured bacterium
AGTAGTTCAGATTTTTTGATTATTTTATTCGGGCACGGGCACGCACACGGGCACGAAGTGGAGTTGGGTGAGGGAGAATGGGAAAGAGGGAACCCAAATTGGTCCCCTCCTAAAAGCAAGCAAGCGTTAGGCTTTAATTTTGATATCGACCCCGGAAGGGAGCGTCAATTTTTTCAAAGCATCGATTGTCTTTCCTGTTGGATTAAGAATATCGATTAAGCGCTTGTGTGTGCGAATTTCAAACTGCTCGCGTGATTTACGGTCGATATGAGGCGAACGCAAAACAGTGTAGATCTCTCTTCGTGTTGGAAGAGGGATTGGACCAGCAACAGCTGCTCCAGTACGTTTTGCTGTTTCGACGATATCCCCTGTCGAACGGTCGAGCAGACGCTGGTCAAAGCCTTTTAAGCGAATACGAATCTTTGGTCGTGCGCTTTTTGGCTGGCGTTCCTGCTTCACAGGTCTTTCTTGTTTAGCCATAATTCCCTATCGTTACTTACTAACAATTTCTTCTTGGATCTTCGTTGGAACGCGCTCAAAATGGCTTGGCTCCATGACGAAGGTGGCGCGTCCCGACGATAGGGAGCGCAATTGTGTCGAATAACCGAACATTTCACTCAGCGGTACTTCTGCATGAACGATGACAGCCCCTTTATGGCTCTCTTGTCCAACAATCTGACCACGGCGCTGGTTTAAGTTACCGATGACGTCGCCGACGCATGTTTCTGGCGTGGTGACATCGACTCGCATGATTGGTTCAAGAATGATCGCTTTACATTTGCGAGCAGCCTCTTTAAGAGCCATCGATCCGCAAATTTTAAAGGCCAATTCATTGGAGTCAACTTCATGGTAAGAACCAAATACAATCGCAACTTTGACATCGACAAGCGGATAGCCTGCGACGACACCTGTTGCTAAGCCATCTTCAATTCCAGCAATAACTGCAGGGATGTATTCGCGCGGAATAACACCACCGACGATTTTGCTGACAATTTCGTTGCCTTTGCCTTTTTCGTTTGGAGTAATCTCCAATTCGACGTGAGCATACTGACCGCGACCGCCAGACTGTTTGACATATTTTGTCTTGACTTCGCCAGGCTGTGTGATTGTCTCTTTGTAAGCAACTTGAGGCTTACCAACGTTGGCTTCAACGTTGAATTCGCGTCTCATACGATCATGCAAGATCTCTAAGTGCAGCTCACCCATTCCAGCAATGATCGTCTGACCAGTCTCTTGGTTAGTCGACACGCGGAATGTGGGATCTTCTTCAGAAAGTGCGGAGAGAGCCATCGCTAATTTTTCACGATCGGCTTTGGATTTTGGCTCAATTGCCATGTTAATCACAGGCTCAGGGAAATCCATTTTCTCTAACACAACAGGTGTTTCGAGGGAACAGAGGGTGTCTCCCGTCGTACTGTTTTTTAATCCAATGACAGCACCGATGTTTCCAGCATGTAGCTCATCGAGCTCAACGCGCTGGTTAGCATGCATCTCTACGACGCGAGAAATACGCTCTTTCGAATCTTTCGTGCTATTGAGAACAGTCATTCCCTTATTGAGCGTACCGCTATAGATACGAACATAGCTTAAACGACCGACATAGGGGTCTGTGGCTACCTTAAAGACAAGCGCGCTCAAAGGAGCTTTTTCGTCTGGTGGCAGAGTCACTTCTGAGTCATCTTTTAGACTATGTCCATGCACAGCACCACGATCGATCGGAGATGGCATCCATAAACGTACGGCCTCTAGTAGCTGCTGCACACCTTTGTTTTTAAAGGCGGAGCCGCATAGAACGGGCGTAAATTTATTTAAACAAACACCTTTACGGATCGCAGCATGGATCTCTTCTTCAGTCAATGAGTTGGGGTCTTCGAGAACCTTCATCATAAACTCTTCGTTCTCTTCGTCGACTGTTGCCAGTTCGTCTAAGAGAGCGCTACGCAGCTTTTGGCACTGCTCTTTGAGCTCTGCAGGGATTTCACGCTCATCCCACTCAGCACCTTGCGTCTCGTCTTTGAAGTAGATCGCCTTCATTGTGACGAGGTCAACCATGCCTTTGAATTCCGCTTCTGCTCCGATTGGGCAGTGAACAGCAATGGCATTGGCATGCAGCTTATCGTGCATCGTGTGGATGGCATCAAAGAAGTCAGCGCCCATGCGGTCCATCTTGTTGACGAACGCGATACGTGGAACACCATACTTATCTGCTTGACGCCAGACAGTTTCAGATTGCGGCTCTACACCAGATACGGAACAGAATACAGCGACAGCACCATCTAATACACGCAGCGAACGTTCTACTTCTACTGTGAAGTCGACGTGGCCTGGCGTATCGATGATGTTAATGATCGCCTCTTTCCAATACACTTTGGTTGCAGCAGATGTAATTGTAATGCCGCGCTCTTTTTCCTGTTCCATCCAGTCCATCGTGGCAGCACCATCATGCACTTCGCCAACGCGGTGAACACGGCCTGTGAACAGCAGAATCCGCTCGGTAGTTGTCGTCTTACCGGCATCAATGTGAGCCATAATGCCGATATTACGGACATTCTTAAGGTCTTCTTTAGCTTGACTCATACCGATCTCCCTGATTACCACTTGTAGTGAGCAAAGGCTTTGTTAGCCTCAGCTGTACGGTGGGTGTCATCTTTTTTCTTGATCGTCGTCCCTTGATTGTTATAGCAATCGGCAAGCTCACTCGCTAAACCCTCTTCCATCGAACGGCCGGGCTTATTGCGGGCATGTGCGATGATCCAGCGCATAGCCATCGAGATCCGACGGTTTGCTGGAATTTCGATGGGCACTTGGTAGGTTGCACCACCGATACGGCGGGATTTTACTTCGAGTGTTGGCTTGGCATTCTCTAGCGCCAGCTCAAACGCTTCTAAGGGGTTCTCGTGTTTAATACGAGTTGCAAATTTCTCAATTGCATTGTAGACGATGCGGCGGGCAATTGTCTTTTTTCCCTGCAGCATAATCTTATTGATGAACTTTGCCAACAGTGTGCTTTTGTAAAGCGGATCTGGTTCGATCTCACGCTTTTCGGCACGGTGTCTTCTTGACATAGGGGCCTCTTGTTTCAATGCGTCATATAGTTAGCCTCTCTAGACATCTTGCTATTCGTCTAGAGTGGTGGCAGAGGATCGTGAAGGCTTCACATGACACAGAAAGCTCTGTGTCCGACGCGTGATATGCTCGCTCACCTGTTAGGCAGCGAGAAGATCACGGGCCAGGATCCCGATTATACAGGATCCTCGCGTTACTTCTTCGGGCGCTTTGCCCCGTACTTCGATCGGCTTTGCTTACGGTCTTTAACAGCAGCAGTATCCAATGTACCGCGTACAATATGGTAACGTACGCCAGGCAGATCTTTTACCCTTCCGCCACGTACGAGAACAATACTGTGCTCTTGCAAGTTGTGTCCTTCGCCAGGAATGTAGGCAATGACTTCTTGCCCAGTAGAGAGACGCACCCAGGCTACACGACGTTGAGCTGAGTTTGGTTTCTTTGGTTTTTTAGTTTTGACCTGGACACAGACACCTCTTCGCTGAGGGCACTGCTGTAGTGCAGGCGACTTGCTACGGCGTACTTTCGGACGTCGTGGCTTGCGAACCAGCTGGTTAATTGTCGGCATTACGGCCTTCTCCTAAGTTACATTCTAATATAAAAGGAGCGTCAAAAGACGCCACCTCGCAAAAAGGGTAGCTGACAACGCCTTAAATTGCTATCCAAAAAAGAGTTAATTTGTGTGCATCAGAAATGAGTAAACCTCGGCAGGTTAATTTCTGACATAAAGAATTACTCTCACAATACTAAATTTGATTATAACAACATTTCAAATTAATATGCGATTTTTATTGAATGGGATTATTTACACCTGTTTGGCTTAATTTCAATGCCCATCTTTCTTGACCCCATTTCGCATCATCTTCATGGCACTTTTTATTATGTTCATCATATCTAGACGTGACAACCTTTAGTTGATTGGATTTATTTAGTTGATAGAGGGGGGCTTCGGCATGGCTATTACTAAAATAGCCGAAAGAGATGCGAGCTTCTGACAGAAGGACTACTTGATGATAAGCGGCATTTAACTTGGCTGTATTATTAAACAGCGTTTGAGCAGCTTGCCCCCAATTAATAATAAACCAATCTTTTTTTGGAGGAACATCAATCCAGTTATTATTAATTTCGACTTGAAGGCCTGATTTATTGGTAAATAGAACTGTAATCCAACCAAAATCTCGATGGGGAGAGAGTCCAATGACAGCATCTTCAGGCTGGTAATTTCTTAATGAAAAGACACTATTTGATATTTGACCGTCAGTCAGGCCACCTGTTACAATGGACCACAACTCCTTTGGAACCTCTAAAAAGACTAGGGTCTCTTTTAAGATGAGATAGGCAACGTCATTCATTTTTCGAGCAAGCTTACAAACCTTTTTTGGATAGACCTGTTTCCATTGATGTTCTTTTACCAAAAAAGAGACCGCTTGAGTGCCTTCACGATGAATATAACCAGTACGTAAACCTAAATCAAGCTCTTTAAGTCTTTCTGCATCACTTCTCAATTTTTCAGCAAATCCGACAGCTTCAGGGATTAAACTGTTACAGCTATCTGGAGTTTTGAGATAAAAGAAACCATCACGTAAGGCTTTTTGAAATTTAGATGAGAATGTCTCACTTTTTTTATCAAACTCTTCTAATGAAAATTCGACAAACTCATATAAATGTGAAGGCTGGTTAAAAACTCCCCCTGACATCCTTAAACACGGCTCCATATAAAAATTAGAAGTAAAAAATTTTTGAATAGTTTTGAAAGATTAAGATAAGCAGATATTGTGTCGTATGGCAATACACCTGATAGATCTGACTTTAGCACAGCTGCAAGCTCAAATTCAAGCCTAGTTTGCTTCTAGCAGCTTCTCATTCCTACGCAACTGTTTAAAACTATTTTTTCGATGTGAAGCTTACTTTTTACCTTGTCCTCTCTGGTAAATAAAAAAATAAATCCTTAGCGTAAGGATAAAAAATTAGTAAACGTGGAGTAAAGCTAGCAAGGCATGATGCAAAGCGATTGGGAAACCTCGATTATTTGGCTAGTCATTTTAGGTTTACTCTTATTAGCAGGAGCGCTCCTGCTTTTTTTTCCAAAGCGCGTATCGCCTACCCTCTTTTTCCCAACAATTTCTCTCTGGAAAGGGAGCTTCAGCAGCTGGCGTGAAAAGCTTGTTTTTTTTCCTGAAAGTTTATTGATAGCCGCTTTAATCGCTCTTTTGATTGCCTGGTTCAACCCCAAGACGGCTGAAACCATCACTCAATCCACTTCTAAAGGCCCTCCTAAAGAGGGAGTACTGCTTTTACTAGCCCTTGATCGATCGAGTTCGATGCGAGCAGATTCTGGCAATGGCATTAATCGGATGGAACGTTTAAAAGAGATCACTGAGCAGTTTATCACGGGCGACGTAGAACAAGGCCTGCAAGGGCGATCTAACGATCTGGTTGGCATGGTTGCATTTGCTCGCATTCCTACCATTCTCTCTCCTCCCACACTTGATCATGAACATCTGCTAAAGCAGCTGCATCATCTTCATCCCGTTCGAGAGCAGTCTCAAGATGGAACTGCGATTGGCTACGCTATCTTTAGAGCTGCTCAATGGTTAGCTTCTGCTCGTCACTTCAGCCAGAAGCTGGAAGAGGAGGGTAAAGAGGGCTACAAGATAAAAGATATGGCTATCATCGTCGTTACTGACGGCCTGCAGAATCCGCATCCTGAAGATGGGGATGATCCTCAGAGGGCAATGAGCCTCGAGCAGGCTGCTCTGTTTGCTAAAGAGCAGAACATTCATCTTTATATCGTTAACATTGAACCGCTGATTGGAACAGAGCGTTTCGATCCAGAAAGAAGACAGATGGAGCGCGTCACTCAGCTAACGGGAGGAAAATTTTTCTTTGTGCAAAATCACCAGACGATTGTGGATATCTTTCATGAAATTGATCAGCTAGAAAAAAGTAGTCTAGGAAACCAGGCTTCGCCGCTAGAATTGCAATATGAGCGCTCACATGCAGCTAATTGGATCGCTGCCGGCTGGCTATTGACAACAGTCGCTTTGCTGCTCCAGTTTACCTGGTTAAGGAGATACCCATGAGTAGACTGATCTGGCCACTCCTCTTTGCAGGAGGAGTCTCATTGGTTTTTAGTTTAATCTTTTATGTACAATGGAGGCGTAGGGTTCAAGCTCACTGGAAGATCTCCTCGGCACAATTTCCACCAGGAGAACTCCCCTCTTCTATCTCTTTAACTGGTTTTATTTTATTACCTCTTCTCTTATGGGCGGCTCTTTCGTGGGCTTGGATTCTTGCGACGCAACTAAATACAACTCCTCTTTTACCAGAAGTTTCCGTTAGAAATCAGGAAGATAATTATCAGCAGAAAGAGGTTGTTTTTTTAGTCGACACCTCTCGCTCCATGCTTGTCCCGGACAGCTGGCATGGCCGTACGCGGCTTGCGCGATCTAAAGAAATTGTAGAACGGGTTATTGAGAAATTAAATGGCGAGCATGTTGCGCTCTTTGGTTTTGCCACAGAACCTTTCCAGCTGGTCCCGATTACCCCCGACCATTTTTTTACCCGTTTAATCGCAAGAAATTTACAGATAAATGAGAATGGCAGTGGCACAGATTTGACTAACTTATTGGTTGATTTAAGAGAGCGTTATGGAAAGAGGGCAAGCCAACTTGCTACCGACACATTGATTGTCTTAATCAGTGATGGAGGCGACACGGAGTGGGAGAAAATGGGCGCTGAACAGCGAGAGAAGCAAAAGATCGTGTTAACAGAACTCTTTCAGCATTTAAACCGTTATCCAGTTCGACTGATGACAGTAGGTGTTGGCTCGCCAGCTGGCGGAATTATTCCTGGAGTTGAGTTTGAAGGGAAGCCAGTGCACTCTCAACTTCAAGAGCCCTTAATGCGTTTAATTGGCAGCTTAGGTAAAGGAGGTTATCTCTATGCCGATCGGCAAGATGTTGATCAAGTTGCGAATCAGATTCTTGATGTATTAGAAAAGCCGCAGCTTTTTTCTAATACTCAGAAAAAAGCAAAAGATCAACTTGTGATTCCATCAGAAAATTTTTGGAGAGCTCCTTTAGCCCTTAGCCTTGGACTACTTTTATTTAAACTGCTATTTCCGTTAGCTAGGCGATATCCCTTTAAGAAAAAGCAGCCGTTCGATAATAAAATTTTTACTAAGTCATCAAGCTAAATACGATTAATTAAAATGCTCCTCTTTCGAATTTTGACAGCCAGCTTTATCTTATTAGAGGTCTCTCTTTCAGCTTTAACTCCCCAACAGCAAGCGATTCAAATCTATTATGAAAGCCTGATCTCTTCGCCGGCAGAGACAATCCAAGCCTATCAGCGCTTGCAGCAGGAGGAGTTAGAACCCTGGCAGAGGGTAATCGTTACTCTTAATTTAACCTCTCTAATGTTAGAAGAGAGAGAGTGGAAAGAGGCGGCTCCCCTTTTAGAATCTGTCGAATGGAAAGAGACAGCGCCTCAAGCTTTTTCAAATGCCTATTGGCAGAACCGCGCCCGCTTGCATTGGTTGGAGGCGATCTCTCAGTTAAAAAGCCCCTATTTAGGTGACCAGCAAGATGGCTTAGATCTTTTAAATTTAGCTAAGCGAGAGTTGAAACTTTCTCACCAAACAGAAAGTGGTTGGATAGAGAGCATAGATCGATTGACTGGAAAAACTTCTCAACCGATTGGAAACGAAGAAACTTATGACCCTTCATTCAAACGTTTTATCATTGATCTTATCAATGAAGAACAGAAGGTTTTACGTCAGCTTCTCTGGAAGCAGGCCGGGCGTCCCTGGGAGAGCGAGCCCGCTTCGTTACAGCAGCAACTCCTCAAAGAAGCGGATCTCTTTTGGCCAAATTTACTAAAAAGAGAAGAGGTTCTTTACAGCAAAAAGAGACTCTGCCAATGTCGTCCATGGGATCGAGTCATTCCATTATTTGAAAAAGGGTATGCCTCAGCAGAGCAGGCAAAAGAAATGCTTACCAATCAGCCTGCTCAAATTGGTGCTGCTGCTGGACTGATTAGGCAAGCTCTCTTCATATGGAGAGAGATGCTTGAATTAATCGATGAGCAGCAGTCCGAATTACCGCCAGAGGCAAATCCATCTGATCCTGCCAGTGTCAAACAGATTTGGCGCTCCTTACAACAGACGAGCAGCAGTGAAGTGCCGTCTCAGCCAGAGGGAGTGCCGCCACCGCCTAAGGGAGATCATCCATGGTAAGATTATATTGCCAAGTCGTGTTGATTGCTTGCTGTCTTGCTAATGCTTTCCCCTTATTTGCTGCTGTTAAAATGACGGTAGATCTAGACAGTGATAGCTTTTCTACAACTTCTCCCATCTCTGGTACGCTTACAATCAGCCACTCTAGAAGTGAAAAGATTACTCCCAACTCCTTTTTAATCGATGAAAAGCCGTTAGCCGTCCAGCTGCTGCAAGATATCAATCTCTCTTCCGAACAGACAGCTTCTATCTATCGATTTACACTTCCTTCACAGCCTGAAGGACTGCATACCCTCTCGTCAATTAGCGCTGAAATCAACGGCCGCCGTTACGGCTCTGTTGCTACCACCTATGTCGTACGTAATAGTGGGACCGCGACAACCAGCGTTTCAGCAGTTCCACAAGTTCCCACCACTGCGACAACGACTCCTACTATTCCAGCTACCCCTACAACTGTTCCGACGGCAACTCCCGTGACAGCGCCTCCTGCAACATCCCGGCCAATCTCGCCTACCGCTGCAAACAACATTATTTTGGGCTTAGAGGCCTTAGTCGATGGCCCAACAACACTTTATCCTGGCCAGAAAACGAAATTTGTCTACCGCTACTTTTTTAGCGGTAATATTGAACTTAACCAAGAGACATTGCCACTACTTGACGCCGATGGATTCAAAAAAATTGGCCAGCAAGATGTGCGTGACGCGCAAACCGAGAATTTAGGGGTGCGTCAAGTTTCTCAAGAAGTTCAAGCGATCAAATCGGGAACATTTGTTTTAG
>CAZZJE010000086.1:0-9047 GCA_964654295.1 uncultured bacterium
TCTATCGATGCATCCAAGTGGTGGCGTCTGTGATGGCAATTTTATCGCTGCTGCAGGAGTTCCCGTCATTGATACTTTGGGTGTGATTGGTGGGCAGCTTCATACAGACCAGGAGTATGTCGAACTAGAGAGTTTAGTTTCGCGAAGCACTTTGACAGCACTTTTTTTGCTTAGGTTAGCTTGCTACAAAGAAAAATTTCTACCCTTTCTAAATTCCTATCCCTCTACCCAAGGCATCTCATGAATGAGCACTCCACTCCCCCTCTTATCGCAGAAGAGTTAGCCAGAGACCCCCGATTTCACCAGGCTAAAGAGCTGCTACTTCAAACGATTGCTTCGCACCAGGCCAAGCTCACAGGCATTAAGCCGGCGCAAGTGGAGAGGAGACAATCTTATGAAGAGCTGTTGGAAGCCTTTGCGAAGTTGAGAGGCGGAGCGCTCTGGTTTCCCTATATAGGTAGCGGCGTTGGCCATGGGGCATTAGTGGAGCTATTGGATGGCAGCGTCAAGTATGACCTCATTTCTGGCATTGGTCCCCTTTACTTTGGCCATAGCCATCCTCTTTTAGTCGCCAGTAGCATTGATGCAGCCTTAAGTGATCTGATCATGCAGGGAAACCTGCAACAGAACGTAGACTCTTACCAGTTGATTAAGCATCTGGTCGAAGCTTCTGGAATGGATCACTGCTTTTTATCTACTTCTGGAGCAATGGCCAATGAAAACGCCTTAAAGATCGCTTTTCAACGCCATGAGCCGGCTAATCGTGTATTGGCATTTGAACATGCCTTTTCTGGCCGGACGATTACTGCTTCGCAGATCACCGACAAACCAGCCTATCGGGAAGGATTGCCTTCGACTCTTTTTGTCGATTACATTCCTTTCTACCATGCCGAAGATCCCGAAGGCAGCACGGCTAAGAGTTTAAAGGTTTTAAAAGAGCATTTATCTCGACACCCCAAAAAACATGCCGCCATGCTGCTTGAACTTGTACAAGGAGAAGGAGGCTTCTATGCTGGCAGCACATCCTTTTTTACTGCCATCATGGAGGTTTTAAAAGAGGCGAATATCGCAATCATTGTCGATGAAGTGCAAACCTTTGGACGTACAGAGCGCCTCTTCGCTTTTCAATACTTTGGGTTGGAAAAGTATGTTGACATTGTGACGGTCGGAAAAGTGTCACAGGTGTGTGCGACTCTATTTAAAGGCCCCTATAAACCCAAGCCTGGGCTTCTCAGCCAAACGTTTACAGGAAGCACCTCTGCCATCAAGGCTTCATTAGCCATGCTTGAAACGATGGAACGAGAAAACTTTTTTGGTAAGAAGGGGTTGATTGCCACCTTGCATCACGCCTTTGTCTCTGGATTTGAAGAGATAGCCAAGCGGCATCCTGGAATGATTCAAGGACCGTATGGCATTGGAGGCATGATCGCCTTCACCCCTTATCATGGCGATGCGCATTTAACAACAGCCATCGTCAAAGCGCTTTTCCATGCAGGAGTCATCTCCTTTACAGCAGGAAGCCATCCTACACGAATTCGTTTTCTGATCCCGATTGGCGCTTTAACGACTCAAGATATTGCGGCTATTTTACCTGTCGTCGAAGAGACACTTCTTCAACATCAATCCAAAGCATGAGGCAGATAGATGGCTAGGGAAGAGAGAGAGCACGAGACACATTGGATTGGCAGCCGGTGGCAGAAGGGCAGCGGCGAGTTGATAAAAAGCAATGACTCAGCCACTGGAGAGCTGATCTGGAGTGGGTATAGTGCGGGAGAGCAAGAGGTAGAAGAGGCCGTTAAGCAGGCAGATGCCGCCTTTGAAACGTGGGGATGGCTGCCGTTGGAAAGGCGGATCGACTATCTACAGCGCTATGCTGCCATCTTACAAGAGCGAAAGGAGGCGATGGCGCTAACGATTTCGAAGGAGAATGGCAAGCCTTTTTGGGAAGCAGTCATTGAAGTGGGGGCGATGATTAATAAAGTCTCCATCTCCATTCAGGCCTACCAGGAGCGCTGTCTGGAAAAAATTCAAGAGGGACATCCCCATTCGATTGTACGCCACCGCCCACATGGAGTCGTTGTCGTTTTAGGCCCCTTTAATTTTCCTGGCCATCTACCGAATGGACACATCGTCCCTGCTTTATTAGCCGGAAACTGTGTCCTCTTCAAGCCGAGCGAGCTGACACCCCTTTGTGGTCAGGAGATGGTACGCTGCTGGGAAGCAGCAGGTCTGCCAAAGGGAGTCCTGCAGCTTTTGCAAGGCAAGAGAGAGACAGGCATTTTGCTGAGCAGCCATCCCGATATCCAAGGACTCTATTTAACAGGCAGCTGGCGAACTGGACGCTATCTGTTGGAGCAGCAGGCTGCCCATCCGGGTAAAATTTTAGCGTTGGAGATGGGAGGCAACAACCCTTTGGTCGTGTCGCATATTAGCAATGCAGCAGCAGCCGCTTATGCGACAGTTCTATCGGCCTATGCAACCTCGGGACAGCGCTGCACCTGTGCCAGAAGATTGATCGTTCTGGAGCAGCCGAGTGGCAGAGCGTTTGTTAAAGAGCTGCAGCAACTCATGAAAACAATTCATATTGGAGTCTACAGCGATCGCCCCGAACCTTTCATGGGGCCATTAATTAATCGCGCGGCTGCCCAACATGTTCTAGAGCGGCAAGCTAAGCTGCTGCAATCGGGTGCTAAAGCTCTCATTCCTGTTGAGCAGCTCTCCAAAACAGCCGCGCTGCTTTCGCCTGGGTTGATCGATGTGACAGGGATTAAAGAGATTGAAGATGAAGAAATCTTTGGTCCCCTGTTGCAGCTTACCTGGGTAGACTCCTTAGAGCGCGGTATTCAAGAAGCAAACAAGACCTCCTATGGGCTGGCTGCCGGGCTTTTTAGCGACTCGCCCGAAGAGTTTAAACTCTTTTTACGTCGTGTGAGAGCTGGTGTGATCAACTGGAACAGTCCGACAACAGGTGCGAGCAGCTCGGCACCCTTTGGAGGCTTAGGCCGCAGTGGAAACTTCCGTCCTAGCGCCTACTATGCTGCCGACTACTGCAGCTATCCTATCGCATCGCATGAGAACAGTTTGCTCACGCTGCCATCGAAGCCTTCTCCTGGAATTTTTTTGCAGCAACAGATTTGAGGTGTTATGCAAGCATCGGAATTTAATTTTGATGGTCTCGTTGGCCCCACTCACCATTTTGGCGGGCTGGCCAAGGGCAATGTCGCTTCGGAATCGAGCCGCGGCTCTCTATCTAATCCTAAGCAGGCAGCTTTGCAAGGGCTAGAAAAGATGCTGGCGCTGCATCGCTTAGGAATTGGTCAAGCCGTACTGCCTCCGCATGAACGACCCTATATTCCTTTTTTAAGGGCGATTGGATTTCGAGGAAGCGACGAAGAGATCCTTTTACAAGCAAAGCGTGAAGCCTCTGCAATCTTGATGGCCACCAGCTCTTCGGCAGCGATGTGGTGTGCGAATGCAGCGACGGTCACACCGTCAGCTGATGCCATTGATGGGCGGATTCATTTTACAGCCGCCAACCTATGCCATGCCCTCCATCGCTCTTTGGAAAGCTCCTTTACCCATCGTGTCTTAAAGAAGATCTTTGACTCTCCCGAACATTTTATCCACCACCCTCCCCTGCCTTCGGTTGGCAGCTTTGCCGACGAAGGAGCAGCCAACCACACGCGCTTTTGCCGGCAAGAGGGTGATCCAGGCCTGCATTTTTTTGTCTATGGCCGCCATGGATTTCCCCATGACGCCCCACAACCCAGGCGCTACCCAGCAAGGCAAACGCTAGAGGCTTCGCAAGCAATAGCAAGGCAGCATGGCTTGCCGCAGGAGCTTCTCTTTTTTGCACAGCAAAATCCCGATGCCATCGATGCGGGGGTCTTTCATAACGATGTCATTTCGACGGGAAACCGCACACTTTTTCTCTGCCACGAAGAGGCATTTATCGAAACAGATTCTGTGTTACAAGCCCTCCAGGAAAAAGCTTCAGCTCTTCCTAACCTATCGCTTCAAGTGGTTAAAATTCCTTCTGCCGAGCTCAGTTTGCAAGAGGCTGTTTCCACCTATTTTTTCAATTCTCAAGTCGTCACGCTGCCCAATGGAAAGATGGCGTTGATTGCACCGGAAGAGTGCAAAGAGCACCCGAAAGCAAGCGCTCTCTGTCAACGTTTATACAAAGATCCTAAAATCCCTATTGATTCACTCTATTTTTTACCGCTTAATCAAAGCATGCGAAATGGCGGTGGACCAGCTTGCTTAAGATTACGGATTGTGTTAACCCCTCTCGAACAGAAGGCCATGCAAAACGCTGTGATCTTTACGGAACCTCTCTATAAAAGGCTAAAAGAGTGGATAGAAAAGCATTATCGCGACCGCTTGACCTGGCAAGATTTAGGGGATCCTAGGTTATTGCATGAGACACGTGAAGCTCTGGATGAACTCTCTAAAATTCTTAAACTTGGCTCAATCTATCCATTCCAACAGGGGTGAAGACTATGTATGTCCTAAGACCAATTACAAAAGAAGATGCCCCTTATGTAGAGAACTTTGCTCAGACGGTATCGGCTGGCGTGCTAAATCTTCCCAAAAAAGTATCTCGTCTACATCAGATGATCGAACGCGCTTTAGTTTCATTTAAAAGCGATGTTAAGGCGCCCTTAGAAGAGCTCTACTTTTTTGTCCTGGAAGATGTCAAAACAGGCAAGGTAGGCGGCTGCAGCGGAATTTATTCACGAACAGGGGTGTCTCACTCAATCTATTTCTATAAGTTAGAAGTGATTACGATGAGCACCAAATATGGACATCTTCCAATTTCCAACCAATTTCAACTACTCAATCCAACAAGCGAACTGGAGGGTCCGACAGAGCTATGCGCTCTCTATATGAGCCCTCAGATTCGCAATGAGGGCCTTGGCCGTCTACTCTCTTTAGGGCGCATGCTCTTTATTGCTTCGCATCCCCATCGATTCACTAATGAGGTCGTCGCTGAGCTGCGCGGTGTCATTCATAAAAATGGGAATTCTCCCTTCTGGGATGGGTTAGGCCGCCAATTTCTCAACATCTCTTTTCCAGAGCTACAAGCGGTTTTGGAAGATGATAAGCATTTTATTGCTGAAATTCTTCCGCGCTATCCCATCTATGTCGCCCTTTTGCCTAAAGAGGTCAGCGACGTCATCCGCAAGACACATCTTAATACACGCCCTGCTTTAGAGATGTTGACGCGGGAAGGGTTTAAAATGACAGATCATGTCGATCTTTTCGATGGCGGTCCGACTGTGTTAGCGAAACGCGACGAGATCCGTACTATTCAGAAGAATCAATTGGCTACCGTTACGGAGATTCTACCTTCTGTAGAGCCTGAGGAGACAACACATTTAATTAGTAACACTCGTCTCGACTATAGAGCCTGCTATGGAGCAATCATGACATTAGAGGGGGATCGCATCTGCCTTAGAGCTGATGTCGCCGCCGCTTTACAAGTCGAAAAAGGAGACTCCATTCGCTACATCTCACTCACTTGAAACTCTTCCAAAACAATTTTAAAGGGCGTCATCCCTTGCGAAAGCTCGCCTCCTAATTCTCCCGTTATCACTGTTAAAATCAGGCACAAGCTGTCTATAAGTAGATAACGGGAGATGGGCAGGGAATAACCGACCTTCAGACGGTAGAGCCGTGCAGCAGCATAAAAAGTGGTTAGAAGAGAGGTTGTAATAGCAACCCATTGGTGCCAATAGACAAATTCGGTTGAAAATTGTGTCGAAGCAATCAACCCTGTAACGATGGTAGGAATAGCTGTTATAACGGCAGCAACAAGGCAAAACGTTCCAAATTCTAGATATTGCCGTTTTCCAAACCAAGCGATGAGATCACAGATAAAGACTAAAGGAATTAAGACGACAGGAAAATGGACGAGAATAGGGTGAAACTCTCCCCAAAAGAGAATCCATATCGATGAGCTGTCCATTGTGCGTCTTTGCGTTGAATCAATATTATACTATTAGTACCGATATTTCTTTAAAATCGCCTGAATTTCGGCTTTTTCGGCTGCCTTTTCTTTAGAAGAGAGAGAGCTCAACTGCCGCTCAAGCTTTGCTTTTCTTCGAGTGGCAGAATCATAGACTAAATATTCATAAATCAATTGTTGGTCACGTGTGGACAAATTAGAACGCGGCAATGCAGCCATACTGGCAATACAAGCCTTCCAATCGCTAGGCAGAATATGGGAAGAGTAGTTTGATTTAGAGAGCGAGTGACAGATACTGCAGCGTTCGATATAGAGTTTTTGTAAATCTTCTAGTTGAAACGGAACCGGGGCAAGCACAGCATTGCAAGCCATGACATTTGTCGAACTTAAGCTGTTAACCAGCATATCCATGGATTGATGGTCTTTAGAGGAGTAGGAACGGGCACTAGATCCATGGGAGTGAATCAAGGATTGTAACAGCAAAAAAGAAAAGAAAAAGAGAATTAAAAAAATCACTCTATAATTAGCTTTCTCTGGAGATGATGGCTTATCCATATCAATCCTATCTACAAAACGAGTTGTTTAAGGTTTCCCTTATAACGAAACCCATCTTTTAATAAAAAATTTTTCTTCTTCCTCTTTTTTCTCCATTTTCATCATCAAAATTAATTTTCACTAATAAACAATTAAAATTATAATTATATTAGAGGGTTTTGTTATGTTAAGCAGAGCTTCATTAACTAAAAGATTGCAGTTAGTTTTATCAGAAAACAAACTAAAAGATTTATCCAACCACAATTTGACACTGCGGCAACTAGCTGAAGTTTCGGATGAAGAGTTTGCTGGATATGAAGCCTATGTGCAGCAGCTGCGCAGGGAGAAACGCTGGAAAGATGCTTCTGACCTGCTTTTCTTTCTTCTTTTTTTAGATCCCAATTCCCTCTCTTGCTGGATCTGTTATGGGCAAGTGGAACTTGAGCATGGCTCACCTGAAGTTGCTTTGGGAGCCTTTCAAGCTGTTTTAGCACGCGATCCAACAAAGAAACCTTCTGCCTACTTTAAAGCAGCCGAGTGCTGTTTGAAGCTAAAGCAGCCTCTAGCTGGACTCTACTATCTCGAACTTTTCAAAGCGATCTTTCCGCACCAAGAAGAGCGCCAGATTTATGCCCATCAGCTGAAGCTGCTTGATGAAGAGTGTGAGCGAGAGCTCAAGCTTCATCCACCCAAGGAGGATCACAATGCCACCTAATTCGAAAAAGAGCCGTGAAAAAGCTCCAACTTCAAAGCATCTGTTTGACCCATTGATTCGCATCTTTTTTCAGGAGTGGAAAAAAGGGAATCCCGATGAAGAGATGGACAAGAGAGAGCGTCAGGAGTGGATTAAGCTGTTTCAGCAACAGAGCCAAGACTATGCGAATAAGCTATCGCGTGGGCTAAGGCTTTTAGAAAGCAAACCTAATTCCCGTTGAGACCTTAAGGACCTCGTATGTTGTACGCCGCCGCCTCACTTTTCTCTAAAGCTATTAGTACCTTTACAAGCTATAGAGCTTCCGATACACAGAAGGCTGAAAAAAGAGCTTTAAGCAGTGGTGATAGAAAGTCACAGAGTATTGCTAAAAGCAGTTTTAAGAGCACTTTAGAAGCACCGCCTCCTGTTGCAAAAGAAGAAAAAACGTCAGAAACAAAATGGACACGTGTTAGCCCAACACGTTTAAAAGACGACCAAGACACCTCTAGGCGTACAGATCTTGTTGGACAGCAGCGCATCTATACGAGTGGTAGAATTGCTATTAAAGATCAGGGAACGGACAGACTTAATAAAACGACAGGAGAAAAAAAGTACATAGAGAAAAACACCACAGTAATAAATGAAGAAACAAACACAGTTACACATGACACTTCTTTCTTAGAAGACGGCGACCCAGCCCTTCGTAATGAACATGGCAAGGCTGTCAATAGGGACTTAGAATTCATTACAAATTCGAGTTACAATGAAGTTAAGGATCCAAAAAGCGGCAATACTCCCGAATAGAGTTTTGACAATAACACGACTAGATTAGCTCACGCCGATCGAACCGCTATGTAAAAGCTATCTAGTCGATTTTCAAAATTTACTTTAGCGGTCAAACGACTTGGAACCGATCTTGTTTATGCACCCCTTCGTTTATTAAACATCCCTGTCCAATTTACGATGTCTGCAATTTTAGCGAGCCAAGGTTTATATAGATTTATTAAGCCATCGTCATCAAAATATGGCGCTCAAGATTACATGAAAAAGTCTCTCGTAACTCTAACACAAGGGTTTGTCTCAGCAGGTGCCGCCACTGTTCCTCTTGTTGGTAATACAATTGGTTTAGTGACAGCTCCAACATTTAACACGAAACACTTTACAGGCGGTTTAGGTGTCAGAGCAACAAAGCTACTCACCTTATTTGGTATGGTCGTT
The DNA here is from genome assembly GCA_964654295.1 of uncultured bacterium. Taxonomy (GTDB): domain Bacteria; phylum Chlamydiota; class Chlamydiia; order Chlamydiales; family JABDDJ01; genus CAZZJE01. Next base: position 8,418 of record CAZZJE010000086.1, read on the forward strand.
ACGCAAAAAAAGAACAGGCTAAGATTTGCTTCAGACATTTTAGGACGGGCTAATGATCCCCAGACAATTCATGAAGGACTTAAAAACAGCACGAGAGAAAGCTCATTAAAGGATAAGTTTCAAAGTCTTTTTATCACAAAAGGGAGACAGCTCATAAACCCAGGTACCTTAACAGAGCATGCTCAAGCTGAAATTTATAAGGGAGCTTATTTTAACCACATCGCTAAAACTTTCAACTCGATGTCCCTCCATTCATTTAAAGAAGCAAAACTAGTTGCACAGTATGCGATGTCTCCGGATAGTGCCGTAAGTAACTCTTATGCAAAGAATAAACTAGCTGTCGAAAACAAAAAAGGCCGTCGTACACGTGCAATGTCAAAAAAGGATCGAGCATCAAGAGAAGATTGGCAACGTGTTGCTGGAACGACTAAAGCTGAATACAAAAAATTGAATGAGACTAGCCAAACAGCGGCCAAACTTGCCCTGGAATAGTAGAAGTAAAGCATTTACTTCTGTAAAAAATATCTTTGGATTAAGGTCGCAATAAGCGCGTTAAGCTCGGAATTTGGAGTGCGGCGACTTGTCGCCGCTTTGTTGCTCGCTTCGACTTGTCGAAGCGTTGAAAGCCCT
>CAZZJE010000087.1:0-9005 GCA_964654295.1 uncultured bacterium
AAACAACACGGAAGAAAAATTTGGTATCAATATTGGGATACTAAGATCACATTTCAGACCTCTTATATGGCCCGATTAAATTATGTGATTAATAACGCTGTAAAGCATAAGATAGTAACGAATGCAGCAGATTACCCCTGGTGTTCAGCAACCTGGTTCAAAAATAATAGTTCAAAATCGCACTATAACACTGTCATGTCTTTTGATTCAGAAAGTGTGAATGTTGTAGATGATTTTTACTAAGCTAAAGCCGCCTCGACAAGTCGAGTCGAGCAAAAAGCGGCGACAAGTCGCCGCACTCCAGAATTTAGGCTTAACCCCTTAAAGACATTCGTGAAAAGAAACTCGATCTTTTCTGCTGGTCATTTATTTCAGACAGATGCAGCTCAGCATCCAGTTTAGCTAACTCTTGAATCACCTCTTTCATTGTCGGTCTCTGGGTCGGGTCCGGATGCAAAGCCCTTTTAGCTAATTTTTGATAGGGAGTGTCTGCGGGTATCGAGGTAGAGTAAATTTCTTCTAAATCTGCTTTTCTTTTTGCAATATCAATTTCACTAGATTTTTCATGAACCGGTTGAGCTGATTTATAACTAACAATCTCATGCTCATGATTGTCTTGATCTTTTCCTAAAGTAATCATAAGCATCATTATTCCCAATGAATAAACATCAGTTGCTTGTCCATATTGTTCAGTAGCCGAAGTGCTTTGTTGCAACTCCTCTCGGATTTCTTTCATATTTGGTACACTAGGAGGTGAATAATCTTCAGTACCGCCTCTTAAAAATGCTCTAACGTCGCTTTGATCATTCCAATCCTTCATTTTATCATAATCTGTTATAAAAACTTGTTGGTCGTTTACTAAGAAATTATCAAGCTTTAGATCTCCATGCATGCAGCCTGTTTGATTATGAAAATTGAATAGGGCTTTAGCTGCTTTCAACATAATAGGGATGGCTTTAGCCTCTTGATTTTTCATATGTTCAGATTTTAATTTTGGATCGTTAAGAACTTCGGGAGGCGTGATGGGAGTTTGATCTAATAAAGAGCCTGAAGTATATAAGTTCTGAACAACTCGATAATTTATTTCATCTGAAGACTGTGTATGAGCTGTTGCTATAACTACAGCTATTCCAGACGCATTTTCCACTCGACTCATTACCATTTGTTCATTTTTAATGGGATTTTTGTCTTCTTCCAGCATATCCTCATATTGACGCATGGAAAGGTTCTGATAAGCCAACAAATTTCCTGTATGGAGATCAACTCCTAAAGAAACTTTTTTGTATTGTCCCCTAGCAAACTCTGAGTTTGGAATCTGTGCAATGACTCGGCCTCCTGGAGTAATAAGCACTTCAACATTCGTCGTTTTCCCTTCTTTAGATCTATACTCAAAACTTTTAATGGTGCTATCTAAAGAGGAATTTGCTGCCTCTTCTTTCCAGCTCTCTAGATGAGGAGAAACTTGTTTATTAAAATGATCTAGGTCAGCAAGAAACTTTTCAGGGGGAAACTCTCGATATTGCTTTCTGGTCACTTCTAATTCTTCTGTGATAGTTTTTTCGGCAGCAGCATCTTTAGGAACTAAGATCCCTTCCTTATTTAATCTGCCTAGATGAGGATTTTGGAGAAGAGCATTCCTTTTTGTTTTTAGTATTCTCTCTTCGGAGGCTAAGTGCACTCCCTTCTGTTTTGTTCTATTACTAATATCTTGCTGTTTCTGTGAGACTCTATTTGTGATCTCTTGCGGATTACTTTTTTGAAGTTCTTTAATCTCTTTCTTATTAGCTCCAAGAAATTTAGCTATAGAGCTTGTTTTAACCAAAACAGTCTTAATCTCACCAGTACTAGTTTGAATATTAATAGGTGTAAACTGTCTAGTTAATAGAGAGTTTACTTTTTGTTTAAATCGAGGAAATTTATTTAAAGAGTTTAATGTGATATAATTAAAAGATTTCCAAGTATCCTGGATATAAATATGCCCAAAAGAGACCTTTCCAGTAATTTTTCCTTCCGCTTTTCCAGGTTTGGATAATATATCCGCCCGGATAGGCCCTATAGAAGGATTTGAATTACTAGAAGAGATAGAATTCATATGCCACAAAATTATATAGTTATTTAACTATATAATAGCACAATACAAATTTTTGTTTATTTCATTGTGAATAATAGAGAGGGAAGCAGCGGCAACAGCTGCTTCCGAAAGAAAAGTGATGTAGAATTTAGCGAGAAATAGCGTTTATTAAAACAGTTGGCATATAGACAACATGTCTAAATCCAAGGCATTTTGCCATTACTTCAACCATTTTCTTTTGATGCTCTTTCAAAACCTTAAGATGGAAATTTGATTTATAAGGACGAGGCTGGCAATTGACAACAAAAGGTTTTCCTTGGTCAGTCAGCCATCGAATATTTCGGGTATTATAGCCTTCCAATTCCATAGGTGAATATTCTTTACTTACTCTTTTCATAAAAAAAGATTTCCACGCTTCCTTAGAGTTGAAATATTTATTTTTATATTTTATTTCAACAGTTGGACGAGCAGTTCCATCATAATCAAAAAGCTTAGAAGATTTTTTTTCGACAAATTGGTTGATTTTTAAAAAATCTTGCATGGCATCTTCAACATAACGCTCAAAAGGAATTGTTTGAAGCATCGAACGAGCAAGCTGGCGACATCGATCTCTTACAGTGAAATAGTTATGGAAGACGTCTGGGTTGTTTTCCCATTCAAAGTTAAGATAATTTTTCCCGCTTTTAAAGATTGTTCCACAGGGATCATACTTTTGAACTTCTTTTTCTTCAGGAGAGTTAGGTAGGATAGGTTTATCTAAAGCTTTACCGAATGCATCTAGCAGCTTCTTTGTAAGCTTGCCCTCTAAACGCGTACGACTAACTTTAACTAACTCCTGTCTTGTTTTTTTCCAGTCCGTTTGACCAAACAGAAAAACCCAGCGAAAAACTTGACTAATTTTATAGAAAGCAGATTTCCATCCCTTCGCTGTGTGGCACTCTAGCGTATGATAAAGCTGCATTGCCGCATAGCGACAGGATTTATCGTTTCTCAATATATTGCTGTTCGGATTGTCTTCAATTCCTAAAAGGGAGGCTGTTCCCATCTGAATATAGGTGCCATAAGAGTGGTGGGTATGTATACTAGGCATAAAATGATCGCTTGATAAATGCTTTAATTATTTATTTTAAGTTAACTCGATTTTGAAACTATCCTCGAAAGGAGTTTCTTTTGGCCATCCTAGATTCTCTTTTAGATGCGCATGGAATTGATCCTTATGATCTTCAAAAAGGTGGGAGAGAAAGGTTTCGTTAATCTTAGTCTTTGTTGCTAATAAGGCTTTATTCGTCTTTATATAGGAGGATTTCCATTCGTGCTGTGTGAAAGCCTCTTGCTTGAGACTCTCATTGCTAGCTTGCTCTTCAGGAGAAGGATTCTGTTTTTCGCAATAATGTTTTGCGAAGCGATTTGTTTGGAGAATGTCTTGCATCAGTTGTGATGAGGCCTTATAGATTGGCAAAAAATGCAAGCTGCGACGAACAATTAATCGGCAACGTTTCTCTAATAGATCGTAGTTTTCTAACTCTTTAGGTTTGCCTGCTTTTACTGTTAAAATCTTTCCCGAAGAAGAGCGGATAGGGTCAATCAATAATTTTTCGTCAATAATCTGCTGCTTAGAACGTTTAGAATAAAATTCAACGATGTTATTCACTAAGGCTGTTGTTAGATGGTTTTCATATTTCTCACGCATAAGACGTGACATCTGACTACAACTGCTTTTCCACTCAGTGCGACCAAAGAGGAAAATCCAGCTGATCACTTGGCTGACGCGATATAAGAATCCAGAAACTCCAGTTGCTGAATGATGGCTGATAGTCCGAGTGAGACGCCTTTGGCAAGCAATGATCTCTTTATCTTTAGTAAGACCTTTTTGCATGCCGTTAGAATCTTCATAAAAGGGTGCTAGGGTTAAAGGAAGAAGTTGGCTTCCAAAATGGTTATGTTTATTAGTATACAGTGGCATTTTGACTACTTAAGTTGAGGTGTTTGCAAAATATTAACAATCTAATGTTTAATTTGCACTGATTATTTTGTTTGTGAGTTGTTGACCATAAAGAGCATGGTATAATAGGCCTTTTGAGCCAAATCCTGTTAAGACCCACCGCTTTGCATCGAGTTGCTTCATAATTGGGAGATAGTCAGCTGTCGAAAGTCTTAGTCCTGTCAAGCAGACGCTGGGTGTCGATTCTTTTAATAAGGGGAGCATCGGTTCTAGTCGGGGAAGTAACAGTTTCCAGGCGTTGGATAGATTCGGTTGGCAATCGAGTGGTTCATCATGTTCATAGGTTGCCCCTGCCCAAAAAAAGGTGTGATCTAAAGCCGAAACAAGATAGGCGTGCGAGTTGAGGGCGAAGGGTAGAGAATCGATTCCTGGAAGTTGACTAAATCCAACCATCTGTCCCTTATTGCGTTTTACTGCTAGTTTGTCTAGTTCAGGAAATATTAGGCTTTCAGCTCCCATGGCGCCTATCATCCAATCATATCTCTTTAATTCTGTCCAGTTTTGTACTCTCTTTAGAATAAATTGTGCTCCTCGCTCTTCACACGCTTTCCATAATCCTTTCAAATAGTTGGATGTATCAATTTGGTATGCTTGCGGTAGCCAAAGGCCCGGAGCTTTAGAGAGCTGTGGCAGCTCTGTTTGGCACTCCTGCTCGCTCCACCAATGAAGCTGTTCAGGAAAAGTTTCGACGCGTTTGCGGAAATCGTTTCGCTGTTTTTCGGTTAAAGCGGGACGCAAAACTCCACAGTGCAATAGGGGCTTGTGCAAGGTGGCTTCTGCAATCTGGACGAGGTTTAATGTGGCTTGCAACCCCTCTTGCCCATAAGGCAGAGGATTAGCTCGAGCTCCTCCAAAGGCAGCCATCAAGCCCGCAGCAATACCCGAAGCACCGCCTCCAATCCCGTGTGCATCATAAAGCGTGACTTGCACGTTTAAATGAGTTTGATTGAGAAGGTGCCATGCGACTGCTACTCCAGCTAATCCAGCTCCAATCACGGCTACTTGCTTCATAAGAGCCTTATTCAGAACATTCGGAGAATGGATCAATTTCCATCTCTACATCCTCATCTGTCTCTTCGCCAATCGTTAGTTGAGCGTGATCTAACTCGATCGGTTCGGTAATGGGTTCTGTAGAGTCAGAATCCATCATCTCTTCCATCGCTTCGACCATTTCTGGAATCGTTTTTTGAAAAAGAAGCAGACAGAGCTGGGAAATTTTAACTGTCAAACGAAACTCTTCAAATGTAAGAAGATTAGGTGCTGGACCAACTTTTGATGTAAATGTAGGAGGAAGGCGAATATCAGACACTTTAACTGCAAAAGATTGCCTGAGCTCGCTGATTCCTTCCGGAGGAATCCTTTCCCCAATGATTTCACAATCATACTCGGAATGTCTAACGCTCACTTTTTCTTCTTTAAGAATCCCGCTTTTCCATGTTTTAAAAGTGGTGAAAATCAGCTCAACATTGGCAACATCGACTCTTTTTGAAGGTTTTGCTGAGCAGCGAATAAACGCGTCTGGAATGAAGATTAGATCTGTATTCCAATCCTTTTCAATAAATCGAAAAACTAGGCGATCTTGATCTTTTGTCTCGATGAGATCAATTGTGGGTCGAAAATGGCGCTTTATACATTCCGTCTTCCCATTAGGAAATGTAGAGGTGATGTTCAATTCTAAAAAAAGGCTATTTTTTTCAATTTCCTGAAAAATTGCGTGTCTTACTGCTGAAAAGGTCTCGAGCATGGTGCTAAGTCTTTAGAATAGTAGAGATAATTGTCTGGTTTGTGGAACAAACGACTTGTAGCTAATTTTTAGCTAAGCAAGTCGTTTGTTTAGTTTTGTATGTTAAGGGGTAGGAGTTAAAGCTGCTTGAAGGAAGGGGTTGCCAGAAAAATTATTTAGATCGCTTAAAATCGTTGCCGCATCCATAGCGGTTGTTTTGGCGTAATTAGCCAATTCTTGAGCGACATGTTTGGCCTCTTTTTGAATAATAGCCTGCCCAAGGTTAAGATTGGCTTCCACTGATTTTGCAAAGTTAAGTTTTTTGTCAAAAGAGTCTTTGTCTGGTCCAGGGACAAAAACTTGCTTGTCAGCTTTGTTAATTTTTAGCAGATCATTCATGTACTGGTCTGTGTACTTTTCAACGTTAATTTGTTTAACGATAGCCGTGGCTAATTCTTGGACTTTGTTGTTGATTGCCACGTTCTGTTGGTCAGCATCGGAGATAGCCGAAAACTCATCATCAATTTTTTGGTTAAAAGGAGAATTGGTTTGATTCCTAAAAACATTTGATAACTCAGTTTCAAGCTGGGTTTGCAAGGTGTTTTTTACAACAGGAGCGAACTCTTTTTTAGTCACATTCCATTCTGTATTACCAAGCCTTACGACATAGCGAATGACTTGAGTAATGCGATGGATCAGCTGAGAGAGCCAGCAGCGTGTGCTATAATTGGCAATAGTTACTCTTAATCTAAAATCATTGTTTAAGGCAGCGTTCTTGTTTTCAGGCTTTGCATAGGCTAAATCCATATAAGCAGAAAAAGCTGCCCCTCGTTCCACGCTATTATCACCGTTGATACCGTATCTCATGATTCTCCTAAAATTTTTATTCACAATCTTGTGAATTGTTATAAATGTTGCTTTGTTTGCAGCTTCTGTTTGTAGCATAAGTTGCTAAATATTGGAAGCATAAATTTTTTTTTCTAATTATAGCCAGTTGAATTTTAGCTACAAAGGAAGCAGAGAGAGTCTGAATGGTAATTTAATGGATCGGCTAGAGGACGTATCTTTTTAGCGTTAAAACGAATTTTCTATTTCAAGGCTAGAAAAAATTGTCCGGCTATGTGACGTAGGCGGCTTGCCTAGAGGCTGAGTCTGGCAAGCCGCTCTCATGAGCGATTAGCTAAATGTTAAATTTCCTGAGGAAATAAACCTTCTCTGATGTCTGGCAAGTAGTAAAAGTTGCGTTTGTCTTTTAATAATTTGTCTTGCTCAGTTTGATCCGGATTAATGTAGGCCACGAATTTTTTAGCCACATCCTTTGCCTCTTTCTTAAGGATCACACTCATAACAGGGCGTTTGTCTCTAGTTAATGTAAAATCTGGCTCGATTAACGCTGCGGAAAAGTTGAGTTTTTCTACAAACGCTTCAGGTAAAGTTGCGCTTGCAAAAACCGTTTTAGGAGCTGTGTTGATGGCGAGTAGATCATTCATGAACTGATTGGCATACTTAGAGAAGTCAATTTGCTTTGTAAAAGACCTTGCCAGCTCTTTACATTTTTGCTCTATCGCCTCTTCATGATCGCTCACCTTGCCACTATTAGTGTCCGGACCTAGCTCATCTTTTAATTTCGCACAGAAAGGGGTATTTCTCCAGGTAGAATCATAGACTGATGTTTCAATACAAAGACCTTTTAAATCATTTGCAAGAGACTCTTCAACGTTTTTTCTTAAAACAGAAGATAACTCTTTTTTGGTCGCGTTCCATTGTGTGTGACCGAGCATCACCACATAACGAATCACTTGAATCACACGATGGATGATTTGAGAGAGCCAGCAGCGTTTACTATAATCGGCAATTGTGACTCTCAATTTTAAATCTTGATTGATGGAGGTGCTTGCAAACACTTTTTTAGGGTTTAGCGCCTTTGTGTAACCTAACCAAAGTTCTCCGCGGATAGGGTTGTTGTCAACGTTTAGACCATAGGACATGATTGCTCCTGTAAATTTTATCTAATTGCAAGAATGCAAAATTTAGATTTTTGCTTAGATGATAACTATTTGTTTTTAAGTTTTTTAAAAAATGAATTATAAATGTTTTTATGTTTTTCGACAACTGGTTTTTAGTGACTTCTATTTTGTTTCGGTCTACATGAGCATTTCTTTGGCTTTTTTGCTTTTAGAGCAACTTATAGAGCCATCAATAAAAAGTCGCTTGCGGAAAAAGCAGGGGCTTGCTATCTTGTATCTGTCATTGCGCAAATGAAAAAAAACGACTGGGGTGTAGCCAAGCGGTAAGGCAGCGGTTTTTGGTACCGCCATGCAGGGGTTCGAATCCCTTCACCCCAAACATATCCGCACTACCTACCTATGCATCCACACTCGACAGAATTTCTACTCTTTAGCGGCTCTTCCCATGAAGAGCTTGCACAAGAGGTTGCAGATTATCTGGGTGTGTCGCTAGGGAAGCGGAATTTAACACAGTTTCCGGATGGGGAGTACTCCCTGCAGATCCTTGAGACCGTCCGTGGGCGCGATGTCTTTGTGTTACAAAGCGTCGCTTTAGAGCCCAACAACTACTTGATGGAGCTGCTTGTCTTTGTCGATGCGCTCAAACGCTCATCTGCCCGTAGCATCAATGTCATTTTGACCTATTATGGCTACAGCCGGCAAGACCGCAAAGATAAGCCTCATGTGCCAATTACGGCTAAGTTAGTTGCCGACCTGCTCGGAGCAGCAGGCGTCACACGGATCATCACGATGGATCTTCACGCCGGACAACTTGAGGGTTTTTTTAATGTCCCTGTCGACAATATTCCTGGGCGAGTGGCTTTAGCCGAAGCGGTCAAAGCTCTGCAGCTCAAAGATCTTGTCGTCGTCGCTCCAGACATCGGCAGCGGCAAACTGGTCAGAGACTACGCCGCCCACTTGGGCGTCGACTTTGCCATTGTCGAAAAGGTGCGCCATAGTGCCATCGATGTCAAAGCGACTATCGTCATTGGAGAGATAGGGGATAGAGACGTCCTTCTCGCTGACGACATGTGCTCCACCGGGGGTACATTAGTGTCAGCAGCGAAAGCATGCCGAGAGAAGGGTGCCAAACGGATCTTTGCAGTCGTTACTCATGGACTTTTTGTCGATGAGGCCTTAAAAAAGATTGAGCAAAGTCCGATAGAAGCACTATTTATGAGTAATACGATTCCGTATACCGAC
>CAZZJE010000088.1:0-9000 GCA_964654295.1 uncultured bacterium
GGGCCTCATAACACAACAATTTTGAAGTCCCTTTTTTAATTTTGCAATTACCTCTGAAGCCTACGCTACTAGATCGCTTCAATCCCTTAAGAGGCGCAGAGCATTAAGAGCGACGAGGAGTGTGCCGCCTTCATGCAAGATGACTGCTAGCCAGAGAGGGATTAAGCCGCTTAAGGCTAAGGAGCTTGCGATGATCATAGCGCCGAATGCTACACCCAGGTTTTGCTTGACAATCCGTAATGTTTGTCTTGATTTTCGAACTAACCACTCTAACACATCAATGGCATCATGCAGTAAAATGATATCGGCAGCATCGACGGCTGTATTACTGCCTCCTTTACCCATACAGATCCCTACTGTCGCCCTTGCAAGTGCAGGTGCATCGTTGATTCCATCACCTACCATCGCAAGACCCTTCTCTTTGGAGAGAGAGCTGACATAGCGCAGCTTGTCTTCCGGTCTTAAATTGGCATAAACTTCATCAATCCCAATGGCTGAAGCAATCCGAATCGCACTTTCCCGATGATCTCCAGTCAGCATTAAAAGACGCATCTTCTCACGATCATGTAGAGGTTTTAATGCTTGTTCGATCCCAGGCCTCAACGTATCTGCCAAGCAGAATAGATAGAGAGCCTGATCGACTAGAAGTAGGGCTAACAGCTCTCCACGCTCCCTAGCTTCTTTTGCCTTTGCTTCTATTTTCTCTTGTAGCAGCGAGGGAAGTCGGGAGCGAATGTAGTCTAAATGACCAATGAAGGCTGTATGAGAGCCCTCTCGATCTTGAAAGGTTGCCTCTAATCCATAGCCAGGAATTGATTTAAATTTCTCTAGTTCGGCGGGACGAACTCCTTGGCTTTCAGCATAAGAGATAATCCCTTTAGCGATAGGATGTAGAGCATTTTGCTCCATGGCATAGGCAGCAGCAAGTGCACGTTTTTGCTCTTCTGGAGAAGTTTGCTGCAGCGATTCAAAGCGCAAGCAGGCTAACTCTCCTGTTGTCAATGTTCCCGTTTTATCAAAAGCCATGATTTGGCAAGCAGCTAAAGCATCAAGTGCAATACCACCCTTTAGTAGAGCTCCGCGCCTAGCGCAAGCGCTGACAGCACTCAAATAGGCGATAGGAATCGCTAAGATAAGAGCACAAGGCGACGCAGCAATGAGGAAGGTGAGAGAGCGGTAAAGGGAGCCCTCTTTCCCTAAAAAGGGAATACCGATTAGCCAAGGAAGAATCAATGTAAAAAATGCTGAAAGAGTAATAATGGCAATCGCATAGCCGCGGCTCAATTTATCAAACCAGCGCTGCAGCTTAGGACGCGACTCTTGAGCTTGTGTGACCAGTTGGATAATTTTAGCAACGGTAGAGTCGGCGCTTGTATGAGTGACTTGTAGGGTTAAAGCGCCTTCTAAATTGCGCGCTCCTGCTGGGACAAGGTCTCCCACCTCTTTTCGGACAGGCAAGTTTTCACCCGTCAGATGCACAAGGTTGACTGAAGAGCCGCCGGAGATCACAACACCATCTAATGGCACAACCTGATTGGCTTTAACTAAAATCAGTGAATCTTTAGTGATATCTTTGACTGATCGTTCGATCAATGTGCCATCTTCTTGAACCAGAGACGCTGTAGCAGGCGAGAGCTTGCGTAAGCCGCTGATCGATCCCTTGGCCCGGTCAGTCACTGCATCTTCTGTTGCTCCTGAAATAGCAAATAGAACAAGCAGTAGCGCGCCTTCCATCCCGCCACCAATCGCAAAAGAGGAGAAGGCTGCTAATGTCATTAAGATATCAATGTTGATTTCACCATCACATAGATCTTGAACTGCTTCAATTAATGCAGGCACACCAGCTAAGAAATAGACGGTAATCAGAAGAAATTGAGAGAGGGGAAGAAGGGGCGAATAGAAAGAGAGTGCAAAGGCGAGAAAAAGTAAGAGAGCTGCAACTAAAGAGGCTTTGAGAGTAAGTTGAAACCCCCAACGTCTCGATTGTGGTGTTAAAAAGGGGCTAGCTCCTCCTTCAAGTCCCATCTCGAAGAAGTCTTCAAAAACTATAGGTCTGGTCGAAGTCGAAGATGTCATGGCTGCCCAAAGAGAGTCAATAAGAGCTGTAATGCTAAGTAGACGGCTGCTGTACTTAATATTCCAAGTCCTAAGTTCCAAATAACTGCTGGAATGATTTCATTGCCTTCACATCTAGCCAGTAGAGCAGACGCAAAGCATAAAAAGAGCAAGGCAGCGGCGGGTAATCCCCAAACAGGTGAAAGCCATAATCCCAATAAAGCGACACTGGCTGCTAAGAAAGCACCTATTCCAGCCCCCATTCCCTGTTTAAGAGGATGCTCCTGATTTTCTAAAGATAGCCCCATCTCCTCTTCAATCATCACACGTAAGAGCCTGTCGCCATCAGCCATTAAAACATCGACGACATCATTGAGGAGCTTGCCCTCAAATCCCTTGGCGCTGTAGAGAGCAAGTAGCTCCTCTCTCTCTTGCTGGCGATGATGTTCAATCTCCCAGCGCTCTTGTTCAAGCAGACGATGAAGTCGTTCCAACCGAAGCCAACCCAGCCAAGCACTGCGTCCCATCTTCCAAATCACCATTCCCAAGCCGAATGCCACAAAATAGAGAAATACCTCGGAAAAAGACCAGTTAAGCCATAAGCTGCCTGCCCAAAGGAGAAGAAAAACGAGAGAGCCTTCTCGTGCAGCATCATAGGCAGCTGCTAAGGGGCCGGGCGCCTCCATCGCATGTGCTTCACTGCGAGCAATCATTCCAGTGACCTGTGTCTCGGCTACATGACCGATTGCATCGCGTCCATTAAAATGAGAGGGGCTCTCTTGTGGGGGGGCAGCTGGAAGTCCCATAGTTCTCCTAAAATCACCTAGTAAAGATCATTATAGCATTGAGTAAGGAGGCAAGGCAAGAGGCAAACAGGAGGATCAAAGGGGACTAAGTTTGCCTTCTAGCGGACGCCCACAAAAGTCTCCTGCTGCTGTCTGCTTTGTAGAACCACCTTAGAATTAGGATTTGGCTTCTGCAGCGTCTTATTGGAACTTTGGGTTTTAATGTTTTTGTCAATAGGTGGAGTGGGCTGCTCTTCTCTCTTTTCTGCTTCCCGCTTTTCCGCTTCTACTTTTTCTGCTTCTCTTTGCATTTTTTCCATCTCCTGTTGGGCTTTTCGCATGTTCGCATTAAACTTTTGCTGTAGAGCTGATCCGCGCGCTGCCCTGACGAGAGGGTCGACTTTTGGTCTCTCAAGTTTAGGGCTGGGAGAAGGCGACAGTGGCTTTTCTTTTTGAACAGCAGAAAGAGGCTGTTCCTCCGCCTTATTGGGAGATGGAAGAAAGTCGATAGTTGTCCAGCGTGGGGGCAAGGGTGGGGCAGCATCAGGAACAATCTGAGGCTTGGGTAGAAAGGAGGGTCGAGTAAGAAGTTCAAGAGGAAGGGCGATTGATTCCTCCTGCACATTAACTGTTTTGCGTTTCCAAGAGAGTTTAGCGTTGGGGACAAGATTATCGGGTGTGTATTTCGCTAAGCCTATTCCAGAAAAGAATCCAAAGGCTCCTTGTTTAAAAAGGTCGCGGCATAGATCTCCTACAGAGTGAGAAGCTTTTTTAATTAGTTTGTTAGCATCTTCAGTTAAATTTAAAAGTTTAGATACTTTACTAATAAATTGTTCCGCTTTCCAAGGGGAGTGCATTCTGTCTAGGATATCATCGATTAGAAGACGATGGTAGATCAGCCCCTCTAGAAGCTGCTCTTTGTGAGTGGCTAATTTATCGATCCAGCGTGTGCTATTAATAAATAGAGTATTGAGGCTCTGGTTGCGCGTTGTAGGGCTTACAGAAAAAGAGTCAGCGGCATCCATTATTTTCATTGTAAGCGTAAATAGTCGGACGAAGACCTCTTTAATTGCTTTAAAAATATGGATAATAAAATCCCCTAATTTTTTTAGTTGGTAGCGTATTTGAAAGTCAGTCGATGGAGAGATCCACTTAGAGCGCGGGCGTTTTGCCCAAGTTACCTTAGGCGCAATAATAACTGATGGATCAAATGCTCGCACACTCTGCCGACAGGCTTGGACAAGCTTTGCCTGCTCTTCGACACAATCTAAAATTCGAGTAGAAATCATCACCAATTGAGCCGCAAAGCGTATGAAAGCTAAGTCACCTATCTTATGTTGGAGTAGATGGCCGCCAGCCAGCTGTAAAAAATTGTCCGGGTTTGAATACATTTCGATGTTGCGATAGCGTCGCCATACCCCATGCACTTTACTTAATATTTCATGAGGAACGCGAACTACTGAGGGTAGTTCAACTCCATGTGGAGTCCACCCTTGCCCCGTGTTATGAACGAGGTTGACAATCGCACCCATAACTCCTATCCTTGCCCTTATAGTTTATAACGTGAGTTCCAATCTAGCATGCGATCATGTCTAGTGTCACATCAATTTTTTAATTTGCTATTTAGTTTAAGAGCTTAGGAAGTAAAGAAATGGATAACAGCACATTAGTTGACGACCTGGGCCGTCAAGCGCCAGCCCAGCGCACCCGCCCACTTGATGCAGAGCTTAAACAAATGATTGGCAAGATTGCCAATACGATTCGCCAGTTAACAATTGATGCTGTACAAAAAGCGAACTCGGGACATCCCGGGCTTCCTATGGGATGTGCGGAAATAGGGGCGTATCTCTGGGCTCACGGCCTGCGCTACTATGCTAAAGACCCTCTTTGGCTAAATCGCGACCGTTTCATCTTGTCTGCCGGTCATGGATCCATGCTGCTCTACTCCGTTTTGCACCTAGCTGGTTATGGTTTGACAATTGAAGACCTTAAAAAATTTCGCCAACTTCATTCACATACTCCTGGCCACCCCGAATCATTAGATACCGTAGGAGTCGAAACGACAACTGGTCCTTTAGGACAAGGCTTTGCCAATGCTGTCGGGCAAGCTTTAGGGCTAAAGTTAATGCAGGCCAAATTCAATACGGACGAGCGCACAATCTTCGATAGTAAAGTTTTTGTGCTTATGGGAGATGGCTGCATTATGGAGGGCGTTACCTCCGAGGCCTCCTCGTTTGCTGGGCATCTGCAGATCAATAATCTGATCGCCATTTACGATTCAAATAAGATCACACTTGATGGCGATTTAATCGAGTCTTGCTCGGAGAATACAAACGAGCGTTACAAATCCTATGGATGGGATGTCTTTGAAATCGATGGCTATAATTTAGAGGCATTCGATGCTATTTTGACACAGCTGCGTCAAAAGCAAGAGCGTCCTGCCATGATTATTGCACACACAGTCATTGGTAAAGGATCACCGCACAAAGCAGGTACCCATAAAGTGCATGGATCTCCTCTTGGCCCCGATGAAGTTGAAGCGACAAAGGTTAATCTGGGATTGTCTAAAGAGCCATTCTTTGTTCCTCAAGTAGTCTATGATTTCTTTGATAAAAAGCAAGAGCGAGACAAAGCGGCCTATGAGGAGTGGAAACGACAGTTTGAAGCGTGGTCTAGAGCGTATCCAGACCGTGCAGCGACTCTTGATAACATGTATCAAAAGCGTTTGCCTGATAATTTAGAAGAGCTATTGAAAGCAATTGAAATTAAAGGGCCTATTGCTGGCCGTAAAGCTTCACAACAAGTCATCGAAACGCTGGGTAACTTATTGCCGCAGCTGTACGGCGGATCGGCAGACTTGTCCGAATCTGATCTGACAATGATGAAAGCTTTTCCTATCGTCTCGCCTCGCCATTTTAATGGCCGCAACATCAAATTTGGTGTTCGCGAATTTGCTATGGCTTGCGCAGCCACAGGGATGTTCCATACGCAGCTGATCACACCATTTGTCGGAACATTTTTGACTTTTTCTGACTACATGCGTAATGCAATCCGTCTCTCTGCCTTAATGAGAGCTCAAGTGATCTATCAGTTTACTCATGACTCTATCTTCTTGGGAGAAGATGGCCCGACGCATCAGCCTGTAGAACATTATGCGGCCCTAAGAGCCATTCCTAATCTGCAGGTCATCCGTCCCGCCGACGCAAACGAAGTCAAAATGGCTTGGATTGCAGCTCTACGCTACTACGGCCCCACAGCGCTTTTGCTATCGCGTCAAAACTTGCCTATCTTAGAAGCCACCAATAAACCCTATTCGGAAGGCATGGGACGGGGAGCTTATATCATTAAAAAGGAAAAAGAGGGACATCGTCCTGACTTTACTCTTTTGGCAACAGGCTCCGAAGTCTCCTTGGCTCTCAATGTTGCAGCTGAACTTGAGCGTCTAGGCAAAGAGGTGCGTGTCATTTCGATGCCTTGCTGGGAAATTTTTGAAGCTCAAGGCAAAGAGTATAAAGAGGAGATTCTGGGAGGCGACATCGGCAAACGCGTCAGCATCGAAGCTGGAGTCGAGATGGGATGGCATAAATATATCGGTCGAGATGGCATTGCCATCAGCCAAGATAAATTTGGTGCCTCAGCACCCGCTCAAGCCTTGGCTCAAGAGTTTGGGTTTACAGTAGAATCGATCTTAGAGCGGATTATGTAAGCTTTTATGACATCGACTCTTTTTCTTGACGCTCTACATGGCCGCAATAAACGGCGGCCACCTGTTTGGCTAATGCGCCAAGCAGGCCGTTATATGCCTTCGTATCGAGCCATCCGTCAGAAGCTCTCTTTTTTAGAGATGTGCTACCGACCAGAGGTTATCGCTGAAGTCACACTGCTGCCAATTCGAGAGTTTGGTATGGATGCAGCCATTCTTTTTTCCGATATTTTACTTCTTCCCAATGCCTTGGGACTTGAACTCAGCTTTGAAGAGGGCGAGGGACCGCAGTTTGCTCATCCGATTCGATCCGTTCAACAGATCCAACATCTGCCTCAGATTAATTTTAGAGAGGCTTTGGCGCCTGTCTTAGAGGGAATAAAATTGTTGAGGAGTGAATTAAAGGTGCCTCTAATTGGCTTTGCCGGAGCTCCTTTTACTGTGGCCAGCTATATGATCGAAGGACGCAGCAGCCATAACTGGCGCACGACAAAGCAGTGGATCATGCGGCAGCCAGAAGCTTTTGACCATTTGATTCAGCTCTTGACCGAACAGACAATTCAATATCTTAAATTACAAGCTCAGGCTGGAGTTCAAGCCGTGCAGCTATTTGACTCTTGGGCAGATATTTTGAACGATGTCCATTTTAATCGCTATTGCGTAGAACCATTGAAAAAGATTGTCCAAGCACTTAAAGAGAGCCAAGTGCCGTTAATTGCTTTTAGCCGAGGATCAGCGCTCTTTGCAACGCAGCTGGCAGAAGCCTGTCCAACAGGTTTGAGCTTGGACTGGCGCTGCGACTTGAAAAAGATGCGCCAAACGATTCCAAGAGAGATTGCTCTACAAGGAAACTTGGATCCCGATTGGCTCTATGCTCCTTTAGACCGGCTTGCTTTAGAGACAGATCGCCTTTTAGACGCTATGCATAGCGAACCTGCATATATTTTTAACTTAGGACATGGCATTGCACCCGATATGACTCCCGATGCTGTTAAATGCATCGTTGAGCGTGTTCAAATGCGTGGGTAAAACAGAGATGAAACAGATTACAATCATAGGTGGCGGCATCAGCGGCTTGACCTTAGCTTGGCTATTAGTTCAAAAAAGGATTCCTGAGCTTAAAATCACCCTATGTGAAGCAACAAACCGTGTCGGTGGATGGATAAGATCCGAACGCGTATCAGGCTTTCTCTTTGAAGAGGGGCCTCGTAGCCTGCGTACACATGGCTCAGGACGATATACATTAAGTTTAGTAGAGTCTTTAGGGTTAGCAGGAGAGCTTATCTCACCGCCGCTCACCTCCCGACGACGTTATATCTATACAAAAGGGCATCTTAAACGTCTGCCCGACAGCTTGGGGTCTATCCTGAACTGGTCTCCAACGCTATTCAAAGCCTTGTGGAAAGATCTAACTGCTCAGATTGCAACAAACCCCGAAGAGAGTGTTTCTGAATTTGTTAGTCGCCGTTTTGGAAATGATCTGCTCGACTATCTCTTTGACCCTTTGATCAGTGGAATTTATGCGGGAGATCCTGCACAACTCTCCGTCCAAGCAGCTTTTCCAAAGCTTGTTGAATGGGAAAAGCATGGCTCTCTTGTCAAAGGAATGTGGCGCTCATTAAAAGAGCCCTATAAATCCCTCTCTTCGCCTCTAATCGAACGCTGGCAAAAGGTGCCTCTTTGGAGCTTAAGGCAAGGGTTAGAATCTTTGCCGCGGCGTCTGGAAGAAGCATTAAGAGAAGCAGGAGTAGAGATCAAACTCAACACCCCTATCGTAAAGCTCTTTCCCGATGTGAAAGGGACACAAATCATTACAGCGATTGGAGAGCGTTGGCATAGCGATCTCGTCTATGCGGCGATGCAGCCCTCGCTGATTCCTAACCTATTAGAAGAGACAATTAAAACGATGGCACAGCCTTTGCGTAATCTGCCTTCTGCTTCTGTAGCTATAGTCAATCTGGGGTATAAGCAAAAGCTATTACCATATGAGGGTTTTGGCCATCTTATTCCTTCTGTCGAGCAAGATCCTGTGCTAGGAATTGTCTGGGATTCTAGTCTCTTTCCACAGCAAAATAGCTTTCCTAAAGAGACGCGTTTAACAGTTATGATGGGAGGCGTGCGACGACCCAACTTAGTCAATCATGCGGCCCATGAGTTAGAAGGCATTGCACGAAAAGCTGTTGCTAGCCAACTTGGCATCAAAGCAGCTCCCGAGGCTGTCTCTGTTAGAATTGCTAGAAATGCGATTCCTCAGCCTGTGTTGGGCAGCCGAGCACTATTAAATCAGGTGAAAGAGCAGCTTGCCAGTAAAGCTCCTTACTTTATTCCGTTTGGAGCCGGATGGAATGGAGTTGCTTTAAATGAGTGCGTCGTCGCAGCTCATCAAGAGGCTGATTGCCTGCAAGAGAGGTTAATGTAGAAAATGCTTTGCAGTTTGGAGTGCGGCGACTTGTCGCC